>JACVJA010000152.1 GCA_015661035.1 Candidatus Calidifonticultor daggyaiensis
CTGAAAGGTGAAATGGTATATGATAGTAATGGTTTGTTAGTGAAAGCAACAGGTGTTGTTGCTTATCCAGATTTAAAATATCGCGACCCTCAAACAGGGTTTAATATCGCTGATTATGGTTATAATTTTCATCTTGGTAGGTATGGAGTTCCTCCTTTTTTTGGAACTATATTTAAAGTAACTAATCCATCAAGGACTATCCTTTTTCTTGAGAGTGTTTATGCCGTACCATATTATAAACCACCTATTTGGCAGAATACAATCGAACATCCTTCGTATGCAAGACATCCGAAAGTTCCAATAATTAATGTTGTATTTGTTGATGGTAGTGCTAAAGGACTAAATAAGAATGAATTTTTTAGTGGTGGAAATGACCTTGCTAACCCTTTAAATTTTTAATAAATTATGGTCGTCAGTTAAGAGATAGTATTATCTTTGGAAAAAATTTTAAAGGAATATTGCCTATTTTATTATCTACCTGTATACTATGTCCTATCCCGAAAAAGTACAAAAACTTGACAAATTTTAAAAATAAAATATAATAAAAACAAAAAAGGTAAAAAATGGATAAAATCTCTCCCTCTCTGAACTGGTATTTTGGACTTCAAAGAAGACCACCTTTTTATGGCAAATTAGATAAAGTAAAAGAGCCATCACACACTTTACTTTTTTCTGAAAGTGTTTGTGGTTCTCCAAGTACAACACACATTGTTGTAGACCCTATAATAGGTGGTTGTCCTGACCCTAATCATCAATATGGTGGTCTCTATAGAAGACATGAAGATATTTCACTTATTTATGTATTATTTGTTGATGGTAGTGCTAAAGCATTAACAAGAGCTCAATTTTTAAGTGGTGAAAATACTTTAGATCTACCTATAAAATAAATGGAGAAAATTGGACTTATTGGATTAAGTTTAGACCTTTATAAGAATAAATTACCTAAATTTATAGAAAAACTTTCAACTTTTCAAAATCAATTAAAGGAAATATTAGAAAATTATAGTGAAGTTATAAGTTTTGGTCCAATTGTAGAAAAAACACAAATTGATGAGATTTCTGAAAACTTTAAAGAACAGGATATTTTAGGAGTAATTATTGTCTTCCTTTCTTATTCCCCAAGTTTATTAATATCACCATTTTTAAAAAAAATCAATAAACCTATACTTATCTGGAATACTCAAAAACTATTTAAAATTACAAAAAATTTTGGGATAGATCAATTATTGGAAAATCATGGAATTCATGGAGTTCAAGACCTTGCTTGTGTTCTCAAAAGAGAAAATGTTTCTTTTCAATTAATCACCGGGCATTACAAAGATAAAAATACTTACAAACAAATTAAAAATTGGATAGATGGAATAGAAATAGTTAAAAAGTTTAAAAAAAGTAGAATTGGCAACTTAGGAGGATTTTTCCCACAAATGGGAGATTTTTATATTGAGCGAGAAGTTTTAAAATCAAATTTAGGAATAGAAATAGTAGATATTTCATTTGATAAAGTAGCAAATTTTATAAAAACTATAAAAAGAACAGATATTGATAGAACAATAAAACAAGATTTAAAAAAATTTAAACCTAAGAATTTATCTCGTGAAACACATGAAAGGTCAGTTAAACTTGAACTTGCTTTGAGAAAAGTTATTAAGATGGAAAAATTAAATGGTATTTCTATTAATTTTCTTGCTTTTGATAAGTTTTGTGGATTAGAAACTGTTCCATTTCTTGCAATTTGTAAATTTTTATCTGAAGGTATGGGATATGCAGGAGAAGGTGATGTTTTAACTGCAAGTAGTGTTCTTTTATTACAATATCTTACAGGTGAGGCAAATTTTGTAGAAATGTTTACTGCTGACTTTTCAAACAATCTAATTTTAATGTGTCATATGGCAGAGAGTAATCCTAAAATGGCTAAAAAAGATGAGCCAATTTATATGGTGGAATTTCCACTTATTTTTAATGAATGTAAACCAGCTACAATATTGTCATTTACTTTAAAAGAAGGTATTGCTACTTTACTAAATTTTACTCAAACAAAAGAAAATAAAATAAAATTTATTGTTTCAAATGTTGAAGTAATTGATAGAAAACCTTTGAAAAATATAATTTCTCCTCATTTTTTTATTAGACCAAGTAAAAAAGTTAAAGAGTTTTTAACTGATTTTTCTTTACAAGGAGGAACACATCATTCAGCATTGTGTTATGGAGATCAGAGAGAAAAATTAAAATTAATTTCTGAAATAATTAATTTACCTTATTTTGAAATATAAAAAGGAGTTATTTATGAATCCAGGGAAAGAAATTAGAATGGCCAGGTTATTTAATAAAGGGACAGGGAAAACCATATTAATAACGATTGACCATGCAGTTTGTATAAAACCAATGAATGAATTAAGTGATGTTGTAAAAATTGCTGAATTTGCAGTTGAAGGAGGAGCAAATGCAATACTTGTAAATCCTGGAATGGCTAAAAAGGTATATAATGTGATAAAGGGAAGCAAAACAGCATTAATGATAAGAATAGATGGTGGTGGAACATCTATTGGTCCAGATTTGATTGACTGGTCTGTATATTGTTCTGTTGAAAGTGCATTAAAATTAGGAGCAGATGGAGTAGCAGTTTTAGGAAGTATTGGAGTTGAAAAAGAAGCGAAACTTCTTTTAAAGATAGGACAAACAGCAGATATATGTGAACAATGGGGAATGCCAATTTTAGCAGAAATGTTACCAAAGGAGATATTAGATTACCAGTTTTCAACAAAAGAAAAAAGAAAGTGGCCAACAAATTCAGAATATTTAGCATATTTAGCAAGAGTTGCTGCTGAACTTGGAGTAGATATTGTTAAAGGATATTATACTGGTGATTCAAAAACTTTTAGAAAAGTTATTGATTATTGTCCTATTCCTTACCTTGTTTGATCTGGACCTGCTGGAGATGATAGAGAAAATTTCCTTAAATTTGTTAAAGAAGCAATTGATTCTGGTGCTAAAGGTGTTTCTGTTGGTAGGAATGTTTGGGCAAGCAAAAATCCAGTTGGAGTCATCAAAGCATTAAACAGAATTGTCCATGAACAAGAAGATGTAAAACTTGCAATGAAAGAAATTTAAAGAGGAAAAGAAAGAGTAGATATGAAAAAATTGAAAGTTGGTATTTTTGGATTGAAAAGAGGTTTTACTTTTTTTAATTTATTTAATTCAAATCCTTATACTACTGTAGTTGCTGTATGTGAAAAAAATGAAGTGATAAAAAAATTTTTTGAAAATAAAAATATTTACTTTTATACAGATTATGATAAGTTTTTAGAACATGAATTGGATATAGTTGTTATTTGTAACTACTGTACTGAACATGCACCAGCAGCAATTAAAGCACTTAATTCTGGGAAACATGTTTTATCAGAAGTAACTGCATGTAAGACATTAGCAGAAGGTGTAGAATTATGTAGAACTGTTGAAAAAACAGGTAAAGTATATATGCTTGCTGAAAACTATTGTTATTTTAGTTATACTCAAGAAATGAAAAATGTTTATGAAAAAGCGATTTTAGGAGAATATACTTATGGCGAAGCTGAGTATATTCATGATTGTCGACCTATTATGCATATAATTACTGATCAGAAAAACCATTGGAGAATTTGGTTACCACCTACATATTATTGCACACATTCTTTAGGACCAATAATTACAATTACTAAAACAAGACCAGTAAAAGTAGTTGGGTTTGTTGTGCCTAATATTTTATCAAGAGAAGTAGGAAGATTGGGAGATGATTGGGGAATTTTTGTTTGTTTAATGGACAATGGTGCTATTACAAGAATAATATCTTGGTCTACAGGACCACGTGATTCTATATGGTATAGGATTTATGGAACTAAAGGAGATATAGAAAACAATAGATTAAAAGAGACAAATACTATAAATTTATATACAATTACTATGGATAAAAACTTAAAATTCAAGGAGAAAATAAAAACTTATCCTGCAAAATTTAAAAAATATACAAAAAAAGCAGAAAAATATGGGCATGGAGGGAGTGATTTTTTTGTTGTTTGGGAACTTGTTGATTCTATTGTAAAAAACAAAAAACCACCAATAGATGTTTATATGGCAATGGATATGACATTACCTGGTATACTTGCTTATAAATCTGCGTATTTAGGCAATATTCCTCTTGAAATCCCTGATTTTAGAAAAGAAGAGGTAAGAAAAAAATATGAAAATGATAATTGGTCGCCAGACCCAAAAGATAAACATATTGAAGGACAACCACTACCTTCAATACTTGGAGAAATTAAAATTCCAGATATAGTTTATGAAAAACTATTTAAGAAAAGGAAAAAATACTTAAAAGAATATGAAAAAAGTATTCAAGTCTGACCTTAAAAAGATAGATATAGTTTTCTATAAAAATCAAATATTACCAATCATACCTTTAAAAATATTTGATTTTCATACTCATATATGGAAAAAACAATATATAGGGGAAAACAAACAAAAGGGAAAATATTTAGTTATAGAAAAGGAAAATAGAATTGCGAAATTTATTAAGGATATAAATAATATTTTCCCTAATATAGATTATAATGCAATAGTGTTTGGTTTCCCTTCACCTGAAACCAATTTAGAGAAAAATAATGATTACATTTTTTATTGTTGTAAAAAAAATAATAATCTATTTCCATTGATGCTTATTGGCAAAAATACACATCTTCCAGAAAGAATAATTTACAGAATAAAAAAACAGGGATTTTATGGGTATAAAGTTAATATTCCTTGGTATGGTAATAATTATGGAAAAATAAATATCAAAGATATGATAGGTGACTTAGAAATGAGAATAGCTGACGAATTTAGTTTAATAGTTTTACTTCATGTTCCAACAGAAAAAAGATTAGAAGATAAAAAAGTTCAACAAGATATAAAACAATATGCTCAAAAATATCCAAATGCTAAAATTGTTCTTGCTCACTGTGGCAGATGTTAT
>JACVJA010000153.1 GCA_015661035.1 Candidatus Calidifonticultor daggyaiensis
ACAAGTAAAAACACAAGATGAAATAGGACAAATGGCAAAAGCATTAAATGATATGCTAAATGGTGTAATTGGAGAAGGCCAGTCAATTAAGACCGGTATATCTGAACCTTTTATTGTAACAGATAAGAACCTGGTAATAACCTATGCAAATGAGTCTTTTCTTAAGCTTGCAGGATATAATGCAGATGAAGTAATAGGAAAGCTTAAATGTTCAGAAATATTAAAGACTGAGTTCTGTGGAACCAACAAATGTGCAATAAACAATGCTATGGCTCAAGGAATAAGCATTAGTGGAGTTAAAACCGTAATGCAAAACAAGGAAGGAAAAGCAATACCAATAATGGTGAGCTCCGCAGCACTTAAAGACTTAAACGGCCAGATAGTAGGAGGATATGAACTTTTACGAGACATAACAGTAGAACACGAAATACAAAAAACAGTAGCTCAGGTTACAGAACAAGTAACAAGTGCAGCTACTGAAATTGCATCTTCTTCTGAACAGATGGCTGCAGGTGCTGAACAGCAGGCAAGACAAACTACAGAAGTAGCTACAGCTATGGAAGAAATGACTGAAACAATACTTGAAACTTCTAAAAATGCAGAAGCAGTATTAAAAGCAGCAAATGATGCAAATAAAGCATCAGAGCAAGGCTCTAAAGTAATACAAGAAGTAATTGATTCTATAAAAGGAGTAGCTTTACAAACAAAACAAATAGTTGATGTGCTAGCAGATCTGTCAAATCAAAGCCAGCAAATAGGAGAAGTTGTAAATGTTATAGATGATATAGCTGAACAAACAAACTTATTAGCTTTAAACGCAGCCATAGAAGCAGCAAGAGCAGGAGAACACGGCAGAGGTTTTGCAGTAGTAGCTGATGAAGTTAGAAAACTTGCAGAAAGAACTCTAAAAACTACAAAAGAAGTAACAGAAACAGTAAAGAAGATACAATCAGGTACTGCTCAAACTGTAGATGTAGTAAACAGGTATTCTGAACAAACAGATCAGGTTGTAGTAAAAGCTGACGGTGCAACTCAAGCATTCAAATCAATTTTAGAAAGTTCACAAAAAGTAACAGACTTATCAAGCCAGGTTGCAACAGCTGCTGATGAACAATCATCTGCAGCAGAAGAAATATCTAAAAATGTAGAATCAGTTGCATCAGTTACAAAACAAGTAGCTTCTGGCGCAAGGCAAGCATCAATGGCAGCTCAAGAGCTTGATAAACTTGCAAAACAATTATCAGAAGTAGTAGCAAAGCTATAGATAATAAAAGCTTATTGTTAATTTGACATATTATAAATAGAAATACCTATTAATTAAAAGGTAGATAATAATAAAAAAAGTAGATAGTAAAGCAGCTGATAAGTTCTCAGCTGCTTTACTATTTTAAAGTTTCTTTACAAATAAACCTTTATAAATAAAATTTTATAGGTTTATTTTATCTATAAGATTATCTAAAAATGATTCAAGCCAGGCACTTCCAAAATAATAATTTCTTAGTTTTAGGAAAATTAAAATAGCTAGTAGAAAAATTATTATAAAGAATAAATAATATACAATCCTTAATAAAACTATTCTCCACATAATATTAACCCCGAAATTTAGATTGTTTTAAAATAAAGCCAATCTTTAAATTGCCTATTTTTTGCCAATATTACTGTCAATAAATTTCTTTTTTTCTTCAATATATTCATTTAAAGCAACTTTCCAATGTCTTAAGTCAGAAAGCCCTATTTCCCTTAACCTTTTATTATCTAAAACAGAATAATTTGGCCGCCTTGCTTTAGAATTAAGCTGACATGTTTTAATTGGGATTACTTTAATATCAAGGCCGGCTAACTTAAAAATTTCAACTGCAAACTCAAACCAAGAACAGCTTCCATTATTTGTCATATGATAAGTACCATATTTTCCAGTCAAAATTAATTCATATAATTTTTTTGCTACATCTTTTGTACTTGTAGGTGTTAAAATTTGATCATCAACAACTTTGATATCCGTTTCTTTTATAGCAAGGTTTAACATTAAATCTACAAAATTATAACCTTTACCAAGACTGGATTTATGACCATACAAACCAGAAACCCTAATTATATAATATTTTGTAAGTAAATACTTAATAACATACTCCCCTGCAAGCTTTGATATACCGTATATGCTTAAAGGTGCAGGGCAATCATTTTCAGTATAAGGGATTTTTTTTTCGTACCCTCCAAAAACATAATCAGTGCTAAAATGCATTAAAGCACTATTAAGCTCTAAACAAATTTGCGCTACATTTTTTACACCTTCAACATTTACTAAAAAAGCAGTACTTATATTCTCTTCACAATCATCTACAAGATTGTAAGCAGCTGTATTTATAACAAGAGCTGGTTTAATTCTAAAAAGAACCTCTTTCGACAAATCCTTATTACAAATATTTATATCATCAATTGTTAAACCCGTAACATCAAGACCTTTTTCTTTAAAAATTTTATAAATATCAGTTCCAAGCTGACCATCAGCACCAATTAAGGCTATTTTCAAAATTTTCCTTTCTTTTATTTTATTATATTTATTAGCTTTTTTATTAGCTTTTTAATTTATTTCAAAATATTTTTAAAGTGTGTTTTTTTATTGTATGCTTTATTGTAATATTATTAAAAAAAATTTAGCAGTGTTTTTTAAAAAAATTTAGAAATTTTCTATGCAAAAATTAAAAAAACTTATAATTATCCCAGCATATAATGAAGAAAAAAGGATTAGTCAGATTATCACAAAAATAAAATCAATCGATGATTTAATTGCTAAAAACTTAACAATCGCAGTAATAGATGACGGATCATGTGATAATACTTATATGAATGCTAAAAATTCTGGAGCTATAGTTTTAAAACATCCTTTTAATATGGGTTACGGCAGTGCACTTCAAACTGGATATAAATTTGCACAAGAAAATAAATTTGATGTGATTGTACAAATGGATGGTGATGGCCAACATGATCCAAAGTATATACCAGAAATGATAAATTTATTAACCAAAAATCAAAATATTGACATTTTAATTGGTTCAAGATTTAAAAATAACACAAATTATAAAACATCACTTGCTAGAAAAATAGGGATAATTGTATTTAGCAAAATTGTTTCTTTATTTATAAGAAAAAAAATTACTGATGCGACCTCAGGATATAAAGCAATTAAGTCAAAAGTTCTGCCTTTTTTAGTATCAGAATCATTCCCAACAGATTATCCTGATGCAGACCTTTTAATCATGTTAAATTATAAAGGTTTTAACATTGAAGAATTTAGCATGGAAATGAGTTCTGAACCCAAAAGTAAATCAATGCATAAGGGCTTTTTAAACAATTTATATTATATTTTTAAAATGTTTTTATCTATTTTTTTAACAGTTATTAGTATTAAAATTTTTAGAGTTAAATCTTAACATTTATATGCCGCTAATACAAAAAATATTATTTTATAGCATATCTGCATTAATTCTTATTTTAATTCTTGTTTTGGTTAGACAAAAAAGAATAAGAGAAAATGATTCATGGCTTTGGCTTATCTTTGCATTATTTTTAATAATTGTTACAAGCAATATATTCATAATGCAAAAATTATCCGAATATTTAAAAGTAGCAAAATCAATAATATTAATTTTTTTATCAAGTATTGCTTTTTTTATATTAATACTAAAGCTATATATCATAATTACAAATTATCAAATAAAATTAAAAAACCTAGCTCAAAAAACGGCGTTGCTTGAAGAAAAAATAGAAAAACTTTCAGAAAAGCTTTTACATACTAATGATGATGATAATAATAATAATAATAAAAATAGCTGGATTAATAATATAAAAAGTCATAATAATAAAAATTATGATAATAGTATAGATGAAAGATAATAATATAATTGATAATGATAAAAAAAGAAAATCATCACAAAGTATTTTTTGGTAAAATCAATTTTAATAAAATCAAATTTTTTATTCTAAAGTATCAGATTTTATTTTTTGCAATACTTGCCTATGTTATACCATTGACTTTTTACTTACTAACACTTGAGAGAAAAGTAATTGGCGGAGATACAACTTGGTATGCTTTATTTTTACCCCAAATGTATGTTTTAGTACCTACAGGCTACCCTACTTTTTCTATCTTAGGAAAATTATTTTCAGCAATCCCTATTGGTGAGCTTTCGTACAGACTAAACTTATTATCCGCAATTTTTGGCTCAGCAACAATTTTATTTTTATACCTTACAATAAACAAAATGGTTAAAAACACTATCATTAGCCTAGCAAGTGCGTTAATATATGCTTTTGCTTATAATTTTTGGATTATTGCAAATAGGCTTGAATTTGATACATTGCATACTTTTTTTATTTCTTTAATATTATTTGCAGGATTTTCATATTATAATAATCCAGAAAATAAAAAATACTTATACTTGTCTACAGCAGCAGTTGGTTTAAGTCTTACAAATCATCCCCTTGCCTTTTTTATAATGCCTGCTTTTATCTTGTATGTAATACTTATAAAACCAAAAATTTTTAGAAGTCTCAAAACAATTTTAGTGTCAATACTTTATTTAATTTTGCCTCTGGCTTTATATGCTTGGATCCCAATAAGATCATTGCAAGGTTATGGTCCTGTAACAACCTTAAAAGGTTTTTTATATTATATAACTGGAAGAAATGTAACAGGCCGGGTTCATGGAGGAAGTTTTACTGGAAAAAATATTGAAACTTTTACCCAAGTTTTAAGAGATTATTTTAGTACAATTTATAATAATTTTGGCTTAATAATACTTATTATAGCTTTTATTGGTCTTATATATGTTTTTGTTAGATTTTTAAAATTTGGAATTTGTTCAATTCTTGTTGTAATTTTACCCTTATTAATTACGGGAGCCTACCTTAACACAAGTCCGGCTAATTATTCTTTAAGTGCAA
>JACVJA010000154.1 GCA_015661035.1 Candidatus Calidifonticultor daggyaiensis
TATCTTCAACTTCATAATCTCTAATAACATCTACACCTAAATTCTTGTAAATTTCTCTTGTATTAACCATATGGTTAATATGCCCATCAGCAAGTTTACCAATTTGAGCAACTCTTGAGTTTCTAATGTTCTTTAAGGCTTTTAAAGATTTTATTGTAATATCAAATCTTGGCTTAAAAAATTTTCCATTAATATCACCAAAAAACCACTTTGTTTTTTTTGGATTCCCTAAAAAATTGTGCTTTGAAATCCCGGAATTTTGTTCTAAATTAACTAATGAGGCAAGCGGCATTGGTCCCTCATCTGAGAACTCTTCAATAGCCCAAAGTCCGAAATATGATCGAGATTTCATAATTTCATAAACAAAATCACCAATAATATAAGAAGGATGAAATAATAATACAAAATCTAAATCTTTTGAATCTATTTCTTGCCTAAGATTTAATGACTGCTCATAAGTTTGCATAACTGTATCAAAACAATAAAGGTCAAAATCATATTCCTCTGACATTTTTTTCAAGTTCTTTTGATATGATTTAAACAAATCTAGACCCTTAGTAGAAAAACCTTCCATAAATCCAGCTAAATAACCAACTTTTAATTTATTCATAGGTTTTACCTCCCAAACAAAATAACTAAATACATAAAAAAATATAAATAATATGTTTATACTTTAAGTAATAATGTTCAAGTATAATTCTTGAAATTTATAAAAAATATAATTTACTATTTAAATTAAAAATATATTGATATTAAAATTTATTAACATTTTAAAATTTTGTATATTTTCTCTTTAATTTTCTATTTTCAAGCTCCAATGATACCTTATAAAATTCTTTAATAACTTCTACTAAGCTACTTACAACCATTTTATGTAATTTCTCACCAAATTCTTTTGTTGCATAAGTTGGATCACCAGCTCCACCATAAGTTGAGTTTTCAAGATACCAGGTAGATAAAAAATACTTTTTCTTTTTTTTAGATGCAAAATCAACCGGACAGTATTTTAAATTTGAAGTCATGATATCAGTCGCATCTGCAAAAGACATATCAACCAAACCTTCTGCTAAATATAGAACCAAAGAAGTTTCAATCTCACAAGCGTGACCAATTCCGCCTTCTTTTGATTTTCTATACTTACTTATAAAATCTTTTTCCAATAAATTAAATACATTAGTATAAGCCGGAAAAACCTTAAAATCATCACCAATACTTCTAACCACTACATCTAAAACTCCAGGATTATTTCCGTGTCCATTAACAATTAAAATTTTATTTATACCCATATCTATTAACGATTTACATATGTCGTACAAAACATCAATTAAAACCTTCGGTCTTAAAGTAATAGTGCCAGGCCAATTTTTAAGCATGGCAACTGTATACCCAAACCATATAGAAGGCAAAACTGCAATTGGTATTGTAGGAAAAACAACTTCTGCAGCATCAATACAAGCTTTATAAGCTATTAAAGTATCAGTAATTACAGGTAAATGCCTTGCATGTTCCTCACAAGCACCAATTGGAATTAAGACCATACCATTTTTTTTAACTAGTTCCTCAATCTCAGGTGATTTCATTTCTTCAAATTTAATTTTCATAATTAAACCTATAAAAGCCCTTTCTTTTTATAATACTTTCTTGCATCTTTAAGTATTTTTTTAATTTCAAATTCCTCAGTATCTTTAAGTGGTTTAATTTGGTAATTGTTGATAATTTCAAAAAATCTTTCTTCTGCTCTTGTTAATACATTTTTTTTACCTGAATTTTCCCACTCCTGATAAGAAGTTCTATCAAATACTTTAGGAACATAATACTCTTTTTGCCAGAAATCTCTTGTATGTTTTTTACCTAAAAAAGAGCCTGGAGAATGCCCAACTTCTTTTATAATTTCATATGCTATTGTTTCTTTATTAATTTCAAATATTTCAAGATACCTTCCAATAATATGTGCAGCATCATTATCAATTATTGCTTGAATAGGACTCCATGCTAATTCTTGACTTACAGAACCTAAAAAAGCAATCATATTTGCACCTGATAAAGCTGCTGACATTGCCAAATGTGTTTTCTCAAATGCATTTTGATAATCTATTAATTTTGAATTAGGAAAAGCTGCCATTGCATTACAGGTAGGAATATCATAAAAAACTTTATATAATTGGTTAAAAGCCATTTGATGAAAACCGCAACCTAAAGCACCAAAAAAAAGATTACCGCTCTCCATATCCATTGGAATAACAAAGTCATTAGCAAGAATTGCATGCCCTGGTTTGTAACATTGAATAAAAGTTATTGCAGCTAAGATTTCAACATTATTTGATACTGTAGCCCCAGCAACAGTAACAGGAGAACTTCCTCCCATTACAGAACCCCCTGTAACCCACAACGGAAAACCATTATTCATATATTCAAAAGCTGCATTTATTGCATCTTCAGGAAAACATAATGGTGCAGCTCCTTCCATAGTGCCAATAAGCTGTTTGCCAACAGCATTTGCAATTTGGGATTCCCATATAAAAGAGTCAGTTGCCTGAGCCCCCCTTGACACTTTTGTACTGTATCTAGCTATACTTGCTTGACTTTCTGCCAGCAGCATTACAGGTTCAACATCCGATAGTTCAAAATACGGACAATATGAAGCTTGAAAATCAACTGTTTCTAGGGAATCACAGACTAAAACCCCTATATTATTTTTTTCAAGAGTTGGAGTTACTAAAGATCCTGTTTTAAAATCAGAAAGTCTTGCACCAGCTGCAGGCATAAAATACAATCTGTTACCACCAATTCTTAAGTTATCTTCCTCTATCCTTGCTTTAACAGAAAAACTGCTAGGAGTTTTCTTTATCGATTCTTCTACAAGATAAGACGGAAATTTCACTATCTTTCTATCTATATCAACAATACAGCCACAATTTTTTAAAAATTCACAAGCCTTTTTATTGTTGAATTTAACACCAATACTTTCAAGTACTTCTAAGCTTGTAGTATGGATATATTCAATTTGCGTATCTGTGAGTATTTTTAAAGGATTAAACTTTCTTAAAAATCCCTGTCTCATAAATAAACCTTTCTTTAATCCTTAATCTTAATTATTTTTATTGCATAATTTGAATTATTTTAATTTTGCAATAATAAACTCAATTTTTTTTCTTTTTAGTTCAGATAAAACTTTATCATTTATTTCTTCATCAGTAATTAAAATGTCTATATCATCAAAACCTATCCAGTTTGATGCTCCTTTTATTGTGAATTTTTCACTGTCAATAAGACAAATTTTTTTTGCTGCCTTTGTAGAAAAGGCTTTTTTCATATTAACTTCAGACTGGTTATAATCATCAAGTATCCCAATATCCAATGATATGCCACTGCTAGAGAAAAAAAACTTATTAGCATAAAAATTCTCTTTTACTATTTGTTCCCAAATAAACCCTCCATATGTTGATAAATCTTTATTCAATACTCCACCACTATTTATAACATTAAAATTATCATTTAATAAAAATTCATTAGGTATGTTTACAGAATTTGTGATAATTGTAATATTTTTTAAACTTGTCTTTTTTAATTCTTCACTAAAATAAAAAACAGTTGTAGATCCATCTAAAAAAATTGTGTCTTCATTATTGACAAGTTTAACTGCTGCCTTTGCAATTGCTTTCTTTTTTTCAGAATTTTTTTGTAGCCTCATATTAAAATTTGTCTGCTGTTTATCCAAATCTACCAATTCTATAAAACCATAATATTTTTTTATAAGCCTTTGGTTTTCTAATATACTTAAATCTTTATATAGACTTGATTTAGAAATAGGGATTATGCTGGCAAGTTTTTTAAAAGAAATTTTACCTTCATTTTCGTTTAAAAGAGTGATTATTTTATTTTTTCTTTCAGAAAAATCCATAATCTAATTGAAATATTAAAAATATTCTTTATAAAAAAATTGTAATTATACGTAATTTAATTATAAAATAAAGTAAATTTAGTATAAATTATTATAAATTATATAAAATTATTTAGAAAAATCAATCTAAAATTTAATAAAACTTCTAAACTTAATTAGCTCTTCCTCCGCCTTACTAATGTATTTTAATGCATCTCTTTTATTACCTAAAATAACATTAAAATATAAAGCGTCTAGCAATGCTGATTGTGACTTTCTTGAAGGTATATCTATTTTTTGTATTTCTAATGATCCAGGAGCAGTAAAAAGCTTAATATCTGAAAATTTAACAATACTTGAATTTATAAAGGTTGTAATACATATTGTTTTTGCCCCATTATCTTTAGCATTTTTTATACATTCAATAACTTCTATAGATTCACCCGAAAAAGAAATACCTATAGCAATGTCATTTTTATTGCATTGAGTTGAGGCTATTCTTTGTGTATATGACTCAATACTAAAAAAACAGTTATACCCAGCTCTTAAAAAATTTATATACGCATCAAATGCGATAGGTAATGAGGAGCCTATTGCAAAAAATAAAATTCTTTTTGCCTTCTTTATATTAATAACAGCTTCTTGTAATTGTTCAAAATTAATGAAATTTTTAGTTTCTTTAAGATTTTCTATTATTTTATTAAAAAGAATTTTTGTATTATTTATTAAATTATCATCAGAATTTTCTCTTTCATAAACAACATTGAATTCCACAGCTAAATTTTTTACTAATTCAATCTTAAAATCTTTAAACCCCCTAAAACCTAATTTTTTTGCAAATCTAAAAACAGTAGGAGTACTAATATCTAGATACTTTGCAATTTTATCAATTTGAATATCATAAATCTTTTCTGGGTTTTTAATAATAAACAAAGCAATTAATTTTTCGGAAGCAGTAAAATCTGGAAGCATTGACTTAATTTTTGTTAAAACATTAACCTTTCCTGCTTTATTCTTATTATGTCTATTAAGATTATTTTCTTCTTTTTTTTCTTCT
>JACVJA010000155.1 GCA_015661035.1 Candidatus Calidifonticultor daggyaiensis
CCATAGAGGGGTAGCCGCCCTTTAAATTAATCCCTTCAAATTTTCAATATTTGGAAAGGTTTTTCTTTCCAACAGATTATAAGAGTCTTAAATAATAGCAGTTGTTTTTATTAAAATTATGTATTTTTATATTTTATTTATTTATTAACTATCGCCTTACAATAAAAATATCTAACAATTTTTTTATAAATGTTCGACTTAGAAACAATATCAATAACTGGAGTTATTAAAAAAATTATTTATAAAAATCCTGAAAATAATTTTTTAATAGCTAAATTACAAACTGATGATTCTCAAATAATAACTGTAATAGGTAACTCTTTTGACTTACAACAAGGTGAAAGAGTAATAATTACTGGAAAATTTAAAGAAGATTTAAAATACGGTAGACAACTTGAAATAGAAAGCACTGAAATAGTTTTGCCGACTACAAAATTGGGGATTGAAAAGTTTCTTGGTTCTGGATTAATAAAAGGTATCGGACCAATAACTGCAAAAAAAATTACTGAAAAATTTGGTTTAAAAACTTTAGAGATTTTAGACAAAGAACCCGAAAAATTATTTGAAATAGAAGGTTTAGCCCAAAAAAAAATTGAAACTATAAAAAATGAATGGGTAAACCACAAATTTATTAGAGAAATAATAATATTTATGCAGTCTTTTGGTATTAGTAGCACATTTGCGCTAAAAATTTATAATAAGTACCAAAAAGAATCAATAAATATACTTAAATCTAACCCCTATAAACTTATTGATGATATTTATGGTATTGGATTCAAAACAGCAGACCTAATTGCTGACAAATTTGGTATAGAGAAAGAATCTAAATTTAGAATAAAAGCCGGCATTTTATATTTGTTAAATGAAATTACAGAATCAGGACATTGTTTTTACCCAAAAGATGAATTTTTAAAATTAGCAGTTAATCTTTTAGATGTAAAAGAAAACTTGATTGAAGAATGTCTAAAAGAATTAAATTTTTCAAAAAAAATTTTTCTTGATATACAAGAAGAAAGAATTTATTTGAATTATATTTATAATAATGAAAAGGCTGTAGCACATAAACTATTAAAACTAAAAAAAAATAATAATATTTACATTAAAATTGATAAAACAGTATTAAAAAAAATTGATTTTATATTAAAAAACAACAATATTGTATTTGATGAGGATCAATTAGAAGCAATTAATTCTGCAATAACTGAAAATGTATTAATTTTAACCGGTAGTCCTGGCACAGGAAAAAGCACAATTTTAAAAATAATTATTGATTTTTATAATATAAACTCAAAAAAAGTACTTCTTGCTGCACCAACCGGAAGAGCCGCAAAAAGATTATCTCAAGCTACAAATTTTGAAGCTAAAACCATACATAGACTTTTAAAATATCAACCTAAAACTAATATGTTTTTAATAAATGAAAATAATAAATTAGATGCAGATGTAATAATTATTGATGAGGCATCAATGATAGATATAAAGCTTTTTAAATCTTTAATGGATGCAATTAAAGTAGATACTAAAATTATTCTTGTAGGTGACTCTGACCAGCTTCCAGCTGTTGGACCTGGAAATATACTCTCAGACATTATAAACTCGAATATTTTTAAAGTAGTTAGGCTAAAAAAAATCTATAGACAAGAAGGACAAAGTAAAATAATCTATAATTCACATAGAATAAGAGATGGTTTGTTTCCAGTAATAAAAAACAGTGAATTTGAAGATTTTTACTTTATTGATGAAACCAATTCAGATAACTTAATTAACACTATTATTGAAATGATTACGGAAAGAATTCCATCAAAATTTGATTATGATCCATTAAAAGATATACAAGTAATAGTTCCTACAAATAAAGGTACTGTAGGTTCAAATAATCTTAATAAAAAAATTCAAGAAAATTTAAATAAATCGGAAATCTTTGTTAAAAGGGGAGATACAATATTTAAATTTAATGACAAAATTATTCAGCTTAAAAATAATTATGAAAAAGAAGTTTTTAATGGTGATATAGGTTTCATAAGGGATATAGATTTTGAAATGAAAGAAATTAAAATAGAATTTGATGATAAAATAATAAATTATGACTTTTTTGATTTAGACCAAATAAATTTATCTTATGCGATAACAATACATAAATCACAAGGTTCAGAATTCAAATGTGTAATAATTCCAATACTCACAAGTCACTACATGCTATTGCAAAGAAACTTGCTTTATACAGCAATAACAAGAGCCAAAGAATTAGCAATATTAATTGGTAGTAAAAAAGCAATAGGAATTGCAGTAAATAAGAATATTGTTGAAAATAGATTTACAACTTTAAAGGAATTATTACGTACCTAAAATTTTTTATAAATAAAATTTAAAAATAAAAAAGCATATTTTTTATTTTAAAATAAAAATAATAATAAAAATAACAACAAGAATAATATTATTATTGACTAATGATTAAAGGGAATATAAAATATTTAATATAATTTAGATTTTTTAATAAAAATATTTGCCTGATTTATAAAAGTTTTGTACTAACTTTAATAACTTTTATTAACAAATAATAAATAATAAATTAAAGATTTAGCACTAAAAAAAGATTTAACAATTAATAAAAAGAGCAAAAATTATAAATTAAATTACAAGAATAAATTATACTTAAAATATTTAAAAAATCTTAGTTTTAATTTAAAAAAGGTTTTATTTAATTACTTAAAAGCTCTTTTTATTAAATTGTAATAAATTAAAAAAGGCCTTAATTTACTTTTAAAAATATTATTAGAGGCAGTTAAATTTAAAGGATTTTGTTACTAGTACAAAAAAGTTATTAAAAATTTTTTAGGTGTTCTTATATTATATTTTACAAAATTATTAAAACAAAATTCTTTAATTTAAACTTAGAGTCTTAATTAGGTGTTAATTATATTAAAGTTTTAGATATTCGAAAGAAGTTATAGATTTTTATCTTTTTATTTTTAAAGTAACAAATAAATAATTATTTTTTTGAAATTTTTAAAATATTTTTTATTTATTTCATTAAAGAATATTAAAGTAAAAATAAAATAAGGTAAGGGTATATAAACTTTTATTAATTTTAATATAATTAATACTTACTAATAAAAAATATTTAATCAATTTCAATATTTAGTACAAAATTAAATTATAAATCGGGCAATAAAATGCCCGATTTTTTTTAAGATTTTTTTAAAAAAGAGTCATTTAATATTTTAAAAGATTTTAAGAATAGTTAAAGAATAATTAATTGGAAGGTGGTTTATATGTTGTTGCTAGTATTAAGATATTTAGGGATTGGTGCAGTAATAGCGATTGCAGGTTTTTTTATAGGTTATTTTTATAGAAAAATCATTATTGATAATAAAGTTAATTCTGCAGAAAGTGTTGCAAGAAGAATATTAGAAGATGCAAAAAAAGAAGCAGCTGCACTGAAAAAAGAAGCAATAGTAGAAGGCAAAGAGGAAATAGCAAATTTAAAACTAAAAAGCGATGAAGAAATAAAGAAACAACGTTTTGAAATTCAAAAGATAGAAAATAGGCTAATTGCTAAAGAAGAATCATTAGATAAAAAAGCTTTTTATCTTGATAAAAAAGAACAATTGATAGCTGCAAGAGAAAAAGAAATTGAGGAACTAAAATCTAAATTAGATGAAGCCTTAAAAAAAGAAATACTGCGCCTTGAAGCAATCGCACAACTTACTAGAGAGGAGGCAAGAGCAATATTAGCAAAAAAAATGGAAGAAGAAGCAAGAATTGAAGCAGCCAAAGAAATTAAGAAAATTGAACAAAAAACTAAAGAAGAAGCAGATAAAATAGCTAAAAAAATCATAGTTCAAGCAATTCAAAGATGTGCAATTGAACACACTAGTGAGGCAACTGTTTCAGTTGTTAATTTGCCAAACGATGAAATGAAAGGCAGAATTATTGGTAGAGAAGGTAGAAATATAAGAGTTTTTGAAAATTTGACAGGTATAAATATTATTGTTGATGATACACCTGAGGCTGTTATTTTATCTTCTTTTGACCCTGTAAGAAGAGAAATTGCCAGAATAACACTTGAAAATTTAATTATGGATGGGAGAATTCACCCTGCAAGAATTGAAGAAATGTTTGAAAAAGCCACAAAACTTGTTAACAATGAAATAAAAATGGAAGGAGAACAAGCACTTTTTGATATTGGAGTTTCTGATGTCAATCCAGGTATAGTAAAAGTTTTAGGTAGATTAAAATATAGAACTAGTTATGGTCAAAATGTATTACTTCATTCTAAGGAAGTTGCATTTATTGCAGGTATAATTGCAGGAGAATTAGGAATGAACGTTAAAAAAGCAAAAAGAGCTGGTTTATTGCATGACATTGGAAAAGCACTTACTCACGATATTGAAGGATCTCATGCCTTAATAGGTGCTGAGTTAGCAAGAAGGCTTCATGAGGATGAAGAAATAGTCCATGCAATTGAATCTCATCACAATGAAGTTGAAGTTCAAACATTTTTAGATGTTATTATTCAAGCTGCTGACAGCATATCTGGTTCTAGACCCGGTGCAAGAAGAGAAACAATAGAAAGTTATATAAAAAGGTTAGAAACACTAGAAAAAATAGCAACAGAATTTCAAGGTATAGAGAAAGCTTATGCAATACAAGCTGGTAGAGAAATACGTGTAATGGTTAAGCCTGAAGAAGTTAGTGATGATATTGCTAGTGTTATAGCTAAAGATATTGCTAAAAAGATAGAAAGTGAAATGGAATACCCTGGACAGATAAAAGTAACTGTTATTAGAGAAAGCAGAGCTGTAGAGTATGCTAAATAATGCTAAATAATATAATTTTAAATCAAACTAACAATATAAAATTATAAATAAATAACAGTACAGTATAAAAGAATA
>JACVJA010000156.1 GCA_015661035.1 Candidatus Calidifonticultor daggyaiensis
TTTATTTATATATTAATTTATTTTATTATTTTTTATTTACACAATTTATAACATTTATATAATATTTAAACATCAAACATTTGTTTATCATAAAACTTTTCTGAAACTTCAAAATATCAGTCTTTACTTTTTTAAGTTTAAAAGAATAAAAAATAAGAAATTAAAAAATTTTTTTCTTAACAGTTTTCCACAGCTGTGGAAAATTATGTGGATAACTTAAAAAATGACTCTATAATTAATTTTTTTTTAATTTGTCAAGTAACAATTTTAAACATAAAAATAATTGAATTCTATTGTTAAAAACTAATAAAAATGAAAACATTTGAAAAATTAAAATTGATTAAAATTCCTGGTTTTAATATAATCAAAAGATACAAAGGGGTTAAAAATATAAGCAGTTATTAAAATAATGGAAACATCGAATCAAAATTTTTTTAACAATTCAAAATCTCAAAAAAAAACTTCTAATAATTATTTAAATGAAAATTTAAATCTAAATCAAAGTTTACTATTTTGTAGAATTGCTATTTACGATAATTTAAAAAGCATTCCTAAAATAATCGATTTAAAATATCAACAAATAGAAAATTTATTAACTGATTTACCACAAAAAGTTTATATGTTCTCTCATGAACTTGGCGGCCATATTCCTTACACAATATTAAAAGAAGTAATTGAAAATTTAATTCATGCAAATTTTCAAGACATAACCATATCAATATTAGACAATGGTAATTTTATAATAATATCAGATCATGGTCCTGGCATTATCGATAAAGAAAAAGCTTTTTTACCCGGCTATACATCCGCAACAAATGAAATGAAAAAATATATAAGAGGAGTCGGTTCAGGTTTACCAATTGTTAAAGAAACTATTCATTTTTGTGGTGGAATTATTGAAGTCCAAGATAATATTAATCATGGGACTGTAGTTTGTTTAAAAATGTCAAATAATATTAATAATACAGCTAATACTAATATAAACACCAATAATAACATTCAAAACAATAACCTTAGAGATTTTTCAGATATTATTGCTGTAAAAAACGGTACAATAAACAAAAACTTGCCAATATTAAATATACCTTATAAAAAAGATAATAAATTAAAAAATAACAAACAATTTGATTTGGAACATATAAATATTGAAAAAGACGACATCATTTCAGGTAACAGCGTTTCTAATAATAAAACTATAGAAAATAAAACCATAGAACCCAGCAACCAGATTGATATTAAAGAAAAGATTCCTAATTTAAATTTTCAAAAAATTTTAAAACAAATACCAAATAAAAAAACAAAAGAAACCCAAGATACATCAAAATTCTATCAATACCCGACAAACAATACCAACCTAAACTCTGATAAAGTTGATAGAATAGAAAATAAAACAAAAGAAAATGAACTTGACAAAATTCTGCCATTAAATTTAACAATTAGACAAAAGAAAATACTCTCATTAATGCTAGAACTCGAGGAATGTGGGCCTGCAAAAATAGCCAAAGAATTAGGTTTTAGTTTGTCTACCTCCTACAGAGACCTTGTGTTTTTAGAAAGAATTAAACTACTTGAAAGCGCTAGTAATGGAAAAAGAAAGCTTTCATTGTTAGGAAAAAAATATCTTGAATATTATTTAAATAGTTTCTAATATAATATTATGAATAATATCACCTTAGATGACATTAATAATATTTGGGGGATTGTATTATCAGAAATAAAAAAAAGTGTGAACTTACCTACTTATAAAACTTTTTTTGAGTCTATTAGGCCTATTTATTTTAAAAAAAGCACTTTTACAATTTCTGTTAATACCCATTTTACGAAAGAATGGCTTGAAACAAGATATTTTAATTTAATACAAGAAATACTGCAAAAAATAACAAGTCCAACAATAAAATTAAAAATAATTGTTGAAGCTGGGATTTCTGCAAATAAACTTAACCATAATATAAGCCAGGATGAAAATGTTAAAGTTATTTCTAGAACAAGTAGCCAAATTGCAAATTTTAATCCAAAATATACATTTGAGACTTTTGTTGTTGGTAGTAGTAATAGATTTGCCTATTCTGCTACACAAGCAGTTAGTGAAAAACCTGGAAGGGCATATAATCCATTATTTATATACGGAGGAGTTGGTCTTGGAAAAACGCACCTATTACATGCTATTGGACAATATGTTCTAAGCCTGTACCCTAATATGGTTGTTAAATATGTATCTGCTGAAAAGTTTTTAAATGATTTTATAAACGCCTTAAGATACAAAAATATTATTGCGTTTAAAGAAAGTTATAGAAATAATGATGTACTTTTAGTTGATGATATACAATTTTTAGAGGAAAAAGAAGCAAGCCAGGAAGAATTCTTTCATACATTTAACGCATTACACAGTACAAACAGGCAAATAGTTTTATCAAGTGATAGGCCGCCAAAAGATTTATCAACACTTGAAGACAGGCTTCGCTCTAGATTTGAATGGGGTTTGGTAACAGATATTAAACCACCAGACCTTGAAACAAGAACCGCTATTTTGAAAAAGTATTGTGAGCGTGAAAACCTAACTGTTACAGAAGACATAATAAATCTTATTGCTGAAAAAATTTCTTCTAACATAAGAGAGCTTGAAGGAGCAATAACCAGAGTTGTTGCTTTCTCAAAAATAAATCAAGTCCCGGCTACAATAGAAGTTGCAAAAAACATCCTTAAAGATTTATTTCCACAAGATACAGATATAAAAATTAATAGCCAAAAAATAATAAAAGAGGTATCAAAATATTTCTCAATACCAATTAATATCTTAATAAGTGCTAAAAGAAGTCAATACATTGCTCACGCCAGGCAAGTTGCCATGTATCTTTGCAGAGAATTTACCAACGAGTCTTTACCAGCAATTGGTAAGTTTTTTGGAAATAGAGATCATACTACAGTTTTATATGCAATTTCAAAAATAAGTGAAAAAATTTCTAATGATAGCGAACTTTATAAACAAGTTCAAGAAATTACAAATAGAATTAGGTCTATTACTTAGTTGCTTTATTTTTAGTTTATTAGTTAGCTTATTATATAGATTAGATTAAATTTTTATAGTCTATTATTTTTTTATTTTCTGTTTATAATACTCTTAAAAACTGTGGATTTTTTGTTAATACTTTAGTTAATAATTAATTTTTTATGTGAATAACTTAATATTTATAAAAAAAGCTAATTACTTTTATTTTTATTAACAAAAATTCACAGTTTTATTAACAACTGTATTTTTTTAATAAGGCATTTTTTAATCTTAACAAATTATTTTTATATGATTTTTTAACATTTTTAACAATTACACTATTAATAACAATACTAGTAATAAAGATATATATGGTATATGTAGATATAAATGTAGATATTAACATTTATCATAGAAATTATTTTTTTAATAGATAAGTAAATTGGAAGGATAAATTATGAAAATACAAACAACAAGAGATCATTTATTAAATAAACTAATTTTCATTAGCAGAGCACTTTCTACAAAGATATCTAATTTTATACTAAATGGTATAATGCTTGAAGCACAAAAAGATATTTTATCTATTTATGGTACTGACCTTGAAACAAATATTAAATGCAGCTTAAATGTAAATGTTCTTAAAGAGGGTAGGGTGGTTGTTCCTTTAAAAATCCTAATTAATGTTTTAAGAAGTTTCCCAGAAGCTAAAGTAGAAATAGAGTTTTTACCAGACAGTAGTGAATTAAGTTTAACTTGCCAAAAGGCAAATTTTAGGTTAAACACATTTTCATTAGAAGAATTCCCACAATTTCCTGAAATAAAGATAAACAAAGTTAATAATGTTGAATATAAAATTTTTAAAAACTTGATTTTAAAAGTTCAGAAATCACGATCAACAGATGAGTCAAGAATAATGCTAACAGGTATATTAGTTGAAATTAATAATAATTTACTTAAAATGGTTGCTACTGATAGTTATAGACTTGCTTTAGCACAAAGTCAATTATCTAATGAATATTTAAAAGATTTAAAAGAACCAATTAAAGTTGTTGTACCAGAAAGAGTGTTGGATACTATTGCAAAAAGCGATATAAAAAGTAATGAGGTAGGTATAAGTTTAGAGGAAAGTCAAATAGCCTTTTTTCTTTCAGAAAAGGAAGAAAATAAACCACAAGAAAACAAAGAAGACAATAAAAGTGAAATAAAAACTGAGTATAATACTTTAGTTGTTTCAAGACTTTTATCAGGAAAATTTCCTGATTATGAAAAACTAATACCACTAGAATTTAAACATAGTGTAGTAATAAACCGGGATTCAATGCTGGAAGTAATAAAAAGAGTATCTTCAATATCACAAGATAATATCCCAATAAAACTTGAATTTGAACAAGGAAAACTTATAGTTTCAATGAACATAAGAGAGACTGGCAGTGCTTTTGAAGAATTAAATGTAAGTTATGGTGAAGAAAGACTTCAAATTGCTTTTAACCCCAGTTTTTTAATTGATGGCTTAACAATCATGGATGAAGAAAATTTAATTTTTAATATTGTAGATTCTTTAAAGCCAGTTTTATTAAAACAAGAGAAAAACGAAGATATATTATATTTATTAATGCCAATTAGAATTTCTTAATTATCTTAATTTCTAATTTATTTAATTAACTAATAATAACTCTTTACATCAGTTATATAAAGATAATAGTAACTATAAATTTTAATTTATTCTTTTTATATTTATTTTTTTATTACAAAAAATATTTTTTATTATGAAAAATTTTGATATATGTATAATTGGTGCAGGAAGGGTAGGTACTTCACTTGCTGCACTTTTTTTTATTAACAAATTAATAAATCCTTCATTAAATTTTAATCTTAAGTTTGTTTGTTCCCGTTCTCAAAAT
>JACVJA010000157.1 GCA_015661035.1 Candidatus Calidifonticultor daggyaiensis
ATTTAACTGCATCTAATCCTGTAGATAATCTACCACCATGCGTATAGACCTCCCACTGGTTTAGACCACTTTTTTTTGCATCAATTGCAACAACTATACATTGGCTTCCAAAAATTCTTGAAGCTTCTTTGACTAATTTAGGATTTTGGACTGCAGCAGTATTTATTGAAACTTTATCAGCACCATTTCTTAACACTTCTCTGATATCCTCAATACTATTAATTCCGCCACCAATTGTATAAGGAATAAATACTTTTTCAGAAGTTTTTGATGCAAGCTCGATTACAGTTTTTCTTTTTTCATGTGATGCAGTTATATCTAAAAAAACTATTTCGTCAGCTCCTTCTTTATCATAAAAAGCAGCAAGCTCAACTGGATCGCCAGCATCCTTTAAATTAATAAAACTTACACCTTTTACAACCCTTCCTTTGTCTACATCAAGGCAAGGTATTATTCTTTTTGTTATCATTTAAATTTTTAATATACTTAAAGTCGTAATAAAATATTTTAAATCAAAATATATCATCGTATAATAAGATAATTTATTTTTTTATCTTTATTTATTCTATATTTATTTTATTTATATTCTTATTCTATCTATATTTTTAATTTTTATCCTTGGTTTTTCTTATTAATTTCTGCATTAATATTTAGAGTTAATAACGCCTGTCTTAAATCAATTTTTCCTTCATAAAGTGCTTTCCCAATTACTACACCAGAAATATTTTCACTATTTAAATTTTTAATTTCAATAATATCTTGAAAACCTGAGACCCCTCCTGCAATTATGATTTTAATATCTACATTTTTTATAAGTTTTTTAACTATATCTAAATTGACCCCTTTTAATGTTCCATCCCTTGATATATTTGTTATAATAACTTCCTCTATTCCATTTTCTTTTAAAAATTTTAAATATTCAAAAACATAATAATTAGTTTTGGTCTGCCATCCATTTCTATATATATATCCCTCATTATCAAAATCTACACTTATAATAAACCTTTTATTATAATACTTATTTAAATAAACTAATAATGTTAAATCCTCAGCTACCCATATACCTGTAATTACTCTATCAAATCCTAAATTAATAATTTTAATTAAGGTTTGCTTATCTCTAATTCCTCCCCCAAATTCAATTCTAAGATTAGTTACATCCTTAATTTTTTTAGCAATATGGATATTTTTAGGATTACCAGTTTTTGCACCATCAAGATCTATAATATGAAGCCATTGTGCACCTATACTCTTCCACTTTTGAGCAACCTCAATTGGGTTAAGGCTATAAATTTTTTTTTGGTTAAAATCTCCCTTAAATAACCGCACACATTGCCCGTTTATTAAATCTATTGCAGGTAGAATAATCATTTACTTTTTAAACTCTCAAATACTATATTTAAAAAATTCTTTAAAATTAAAAGTCCAAAATTACTACTTTTTTCAGGATGAAACTGAACACCAAAACAATTATTTTTTTCAATACTAGATACTAAATTTATACCATATTCAGCAACGCTACTGATTATATCATTGTTATCTGGAATAACATGATATGAATGAACAAAGTAAAAGCTTTCATTTTGTTTAATACCTTTTAACAATTTGCTATCTTGTTTTAAAATTTTAATTCTATTCCACCCCATATGAGGTATCTTTAATCCTTTTAATGACGGGATTTTTTTTACTATACCATTAAAAATATCTAACCCTTTACTTTTTCCGCCTTCTGTACCAGTTCTAAATAAAACTTGCAATCCAATACAAATTCCTAAAAAAGGTTTCCCCTTAAAAATAATATTTTTTAATAAATCATTAAGTCTAAGAGCTTTTAAGTTATTTACTGCATCTTTAAAAGCACCAACGCCTGGCAGAATAACACCATTACTATTTTTAATATCCTCATAGCTGTTTGTAACTTTAACATTAGCATTTAAGCTTTTAAAAGCATTAAAAACACTTTTAACATTTCCCATATTATAATCAATTATAACAATTCTCATTTTTAAATTGGTTTATTAAAATTAACTTTTTAAAATCCTTTAAAATTTTTTCTTTTAAAATTTTTATATTTTTATACTATTATACGCGTATAGCTAAATTTATTTTTACTATCAAGCGTTAAAAAAAGGCTTTATATCAAGCCTTTTGTTGAAGGCAATACTTTGGCTCTTCCAATTCTTGAAGCCATTTTTAATGCAAACCCAAAAGCTTTAAAAACAGCTTCTACAATATGATGAGAATTTATACCAACATTTTTGGTAATATGAATATTTAATAATGCATTATAAGCGAAGGCTTTAAAAAAATCCTCAAATAAAACGACTGGCATATTACCTATATTTTCATTTAATAAATCAACGCTGTAACGCAAAAAAGGCCTTCCTCCAACATCAATGGAAACTGTAACTTCACTTTCATCCATTGGCACAATTGCAAAACCAAATCTTGTTATACCAACCTTTTCCATTAAGCATTTATTTACAGCTGATCCTAAGCAAATACCAATATCCTCAACTAAATGATGTGGGTCATTTTCAATGTCACCGTTAGCTTTAACTTTTAAGTCAAAATCACCATGCTTTGCAAAACTTTCTAACATATGTTTTAAAAATGGTATAGGAATATCCAATTCAGTACTTCCTGAGCCATCTATATTAAAAAAAAGATTTATGTCTGTTTCAGTAGTCTTCCTATCAATTATTGCTGTTCTATTTTTATTTTCTTTATTACCCATAATCATTCCTTCTTATTTTATTTTATTTTATATAAACTAAACACAAACCCTGTATTGTACATTGGTTTAAATTAAAGTTTTAGTGTCAATTAAACAAATGTCAACTATAAAGTAACATTAATTATTTTGAAACTTTTAATTTTTTTATAAATTGTTTAATTATCTTAAATTTAGTTCTGTAACTTACTATATTTGCAATTAATCTTGTGGTCGAATTCATAACATTTTCCATCTCCACTAAATTATTATCTTTTAATGTATTTCCAGTAGCTGTTATATCTACTATTTCGTCAGCTATTCCTAATACACATGCAATTTCAATTGATCCATATAACTTTATAATATCAACCTGCATACCTTTTTCATCAAAATGCTTTTTTGCAATTAAAGGATATTTAGTTGCAACTTTTATAGAACCTAAGTGTTTGTATTTTTCTTTAACTTTTTCTACATTATTTTCAAGTGTTGCAACAACCACTCTGCATTTCCCACTTTTTAAGTCTAATAACTCAATTATATTGCTTTCTAGCTCTTCAATTACATCTTTGCCGCAAAAACCAATATCACATGCTCCATGTTCTACATAAACAGGTACATCCATTGGTCTACAAATAACATACCTAATTTTATCTGTATTAGAAAATAAAAAAAGTTTTCTAGAATCATGGTAAAAACAATCTGTATCAAAGCCTGACTCTTTTAACAGCTCAATGCAGGAATCTAATAAATAACCTTTAGGAATTGCAATACTTAAAGTATAATTAAAGTTAAATTGATAATTTAAATTATAGTTCATTAATACTTACTACCTCTAAAATTTTCTTTTTTATATCTATAATATTTAATTTACTTTCTTTAAAATCAATAAAATAAATAAAATCAGGCTCATAAAGGTTTTGGGTGCTTTCTTTTATGATATCCAAATTATTTTTAACAATTTCAAAATCATGCTTAGTAAAGGATATCTCAACAATAAAACCTTTTTTTCTAATTTTTTGCGATATTTTTATAAGTTCATCTATATTAACTAAATTAGACATTAAAATTACTCTTTTTAACCTAATTGAATCATTTAAGCTTATTTTATCTACAGACTGGTGTAAAAGATCTGTGTCTAATGCAAAACCAGTTCCAGCAACATCTAAACCAAACTTGTTTATTAGCCCGTCATATCTCCCCCCACTGCCAATTATTTCAGAGACCTTGGTGCTGTAAACTTCAAATAACAAACCCTTATAGTATTCAAAATCCCTTCTTACGCTCAAATCTAAAATAAACTGCTCTGACAAACCTAAATTTTTTAATATTTTAAATACTTGAATTAAATATTTTAAAGATTCAAAAATATTTTTATTCTCAATTTTGTCTAAAAAATAATCTATTTTTTCAAAATCTTCAGAAGGCTCAATCAAATTAAAAAAAATATCTGTTTTATATTTATCCTTTAAGCTTAAAAACTCTCTTAGCTCTACAAAATTTTTCTCAATCATTTTTGTTTTTATAAAATCCATGCTTATATTTCTTAAATTGAACCATTCTGCCATTCCATTTAAAAAATCTGTGTGGCTCAATGCAATTTTAAAATTGAAAATTTTAAGATTTTTTAAAATATTTGTTAGTATAGTTAAAACTTCTATATCACCAGCTAATTCACTTACACCAATTAACTCTAACCCTGCTTGATTTAAAACCCTTTTTTTGCCTTTCTGAAAATGAGACTGTCTAAAAGAATTTGCTATATAATAAAATCTTATAGGTAGTTGCTCTCTTTTTATTCTCATGCCTACAAGCCTTGCAATAGGTATAGTCATATCAGCTCTTAGAGATATAAGACTCCCGTCTATATCAAAAAAACTCATTAATTTATTTTTCCAATTATTTCCAACACCGAGTGAAATATTTTCTGTAAATTCAAAAACTGGTGTTTTGACTTCTCCGTATCCCCATGCTTCAAATTCATGCCTAATAACGTCTTCAATTCTTTTTCTTTCACTTGCTTCAATTGGAAATATATCTCTAAAACCAAACGGTAATTTTAAAATAGATTTCGTATTTTTACTTTTTAGCATTATGTTACCTTTTTAAATTAAAAAAATTTAACTAAAAAATTGCTATTTAACAA
>JACVJA010000158.1 GCA_015661035.1 Candidatus Calidifonticultor daggyaiensis
AGTTTCTCATGCAAGAGAAGGTATAAGTCTTGCAAAAAAAGAAAAAATAGACTTTTTATTAGCAGTAGGCGGCGGCAGCGTAATTGATGAAGCTAAAGCAATAGCTGCAGGTTTTTATTATAATGGTGATGTTTGGGATTTTTATAACGGAACTTCAAAAATTCAAAAAGCTCTTCCGGTACTTACAATTTTAACTGTACCTGCAACTGCTTCAGAGTATAATGGTGGAACAGTTCTTACTAATGAAGAAAAAAAACAAAAGTTTGGATTTATTGATGAACATTTATTTCCAAAAGTATCAATACTTGATCCAAGTGTAACCCTAACAATTCCTGCTGATTATACGGCCTATAGCGCTGTAGATGCTGTAATTCATCTTTTAGAAGGCTATTTTACATTAGAAGATAATAATTGTTTTGTACAAGACAGCTATGTTGAAGGCTTAGTTAAAGTTATTATGAGAACAACAAATTTAATACTTAAAGATTTAAAAAATTATCAGGCTAGGGCAAACTTTATGTGGGCTGCATCACTGGCTTGGAATGGGCTTGGCACTGCTGGTATTGGAAATTTTTCGGTTCCAAATCATATGTTTGGTCATATACTAGGTGCTTATTATGATTTGCCTCATGGTGCAACTTTGTCAATTATAGTCCCTGGTTGGATGAAGTATAATTATAAGAAAAATATATCAAGGTATATACAGTTTGCAAAAAATGTTTTTGGAATTGAAAAGAAAGATAAAGAGCAGGCAGCTCTAAGTGGTATTGAAGCATTAAAACAGTGGTTTATAGACATAAAAAGTCCTGTTTCATTTAAGGATGCAGGTTTGCCTACGAGTGAAATTGATATGCTTTCAAAAAGTGTACTTGAGCTTGCAGAGGTTTGGGGTGTAAAAGATTATGAATTTAATACAGTAAAAGATATTTTTAAATTATGTATTTAAAAATATTTTTTATAAAAATATTATTATTGCACTTGTATTTTTTTTAATCTTAAATTAATATTCTGGCTTTTGAAGGAATATTTTTCGAATTAATTTTTAATAAATTTTTATTTTATTTGAGTATTTTTATCTTATCTTTTGTTGCCTTATTTTTGAGTGATGAAAATACTTTTTTATTTTGGTATAATTATTGCAGTGTTAATACTTTGCAGTGTTAATATGTAATAGTATTATTAGTAACGGTAATTAATATTGGTAATTAATATTATTAGTATTATTAATATTGTATTATTAGAGCAGGTATATACTAATATTTTAATAATATTTTAATAATATTAATATTTTAAAATTCAATTGCGCGCTTGTAGCTCAGTTGGATAGAGCGACGGACTTCTAATCCGTAGGTCGAAGGTTCGAATCCTTTCAAGCGCGCCAATGTTAAAGTCTTAAGTCTTGATAAATTAAAATTTTTATATATTATTTAATTTAAATATTTAATTTTAAATTTGTGGTGGGAATAGCTCAGCTGGATTAGAGCGCAGGATTGTGGCTCCTGAGGCCGCGGGTTCGAATCCCGTTTCTCACCCCATTTTTATTTTATAATGCTTTTAATTACATTACTTTTATGTTTCTTTTAAAAATTATATGCGCCTGTAGCTCAGTTGGATAGAGCGTCGGACTTCGAATCCGTGCGTCGGGGGTTCGAATCCCTCCAGGCGTGCCAAATTTATTATATTTTAGATTATATTTTAGTTAATTATTTTTAATTATTTTATATTATTTATATTTATTTAAGCACACTCAAATAAATATATTTAGCTATTTATTAAAATAAAATTACCTTGTAAAATATTAAAGTTATATTTTGGGTCGTTAGCTCAGCAGGTAGAGCACCTGACTCTTAATCAGGGGGTCACAGGTTCGAAGCCTGTACGACCCACCATTTGCGAGAGTGGCGGAACTGGCAGACGCGCTAGACTTAGGATCTAGTGGGCTAACAACCTGTAGGGGTTCAAATCCCCTCTCTCGCACCACTTTTAATAAGTTTTAAAAAGTTTTGTATATTTTTTATTTTAATATTTATATTTTAATATTTTTATTTATTTTAGTTTTTTATTATTTTTTATTAGATTGGAGTGAAATAATTTGAGTTATAAAGTTAAAAATTTAAAAAAAGTAGAAGATAATAAGGTATTGCTTGACCTAGAAATTACTAATAATTATTTAAAAAAATCTTTAAATGCTGCATATAAGGAGATTTCAAGCAAGGCAAAAATTCCTGGATTTCGACCAGGCAAAATACCTTATAATATTATAGATTTAAATTTTGGCAAAGAATATGTGTTAAATGAAGCAGCATCTATAGCAATTTCTGAGTTATACCCCCAGATAATAGAAGAGTCAAATATTAAACCTATAGACTATCCAAAAGTTAAAATAAATAGTATAGGTGAAGATATTCCTTTAGGTTTTGAAATTACTGTAGAAGTTGAACCAGAGATAATACCGCCAAAATATAAAGATATAGAATTGATTGCTTTAAGCGAAGAGGTTGTTGAAGAAGAAGTAAATAAGCAAATTGACATTTTGCGAAATAATTATGCAACACTTGAAGCTGTGGAAGTTGACAGACCTGCAGGTAAAGGAGATTTTGTTATAGTTGATTTTGTTGGAACTATTGATGGCAAGGATTTTGAGGGTAATAGTGCGCAAGATTATACATTAGAAATAGGATCGCATACTCTTTTTAAAGATTTTGAAAATGCTCTTATTGGGATGAAAAAAGGTGAGCATAAATCTATAGATTTAGTTTTGCCGGATAATATTGCAAATAAGGATTTAGCTGGGAAACAGGCACATTTTGAAATAGATTTAAAAGAAATAAAGACAAAAGTACTACCTGAACTCAATGAAGATTTTTTAAGTAATTTTGGGGATTATAAGAGCATAGAGGAATTTAAAAATTTTATTTCTGAAAAATTAAGCGAGCAGAAAAAGAAAGCAAGAAGAGAAAAATTAATAAAAGATTTATTAGATAATTTGGTTAATAACGCGGTTTTCCAAGTTCCGGAACCAATGATTGCAAGTAGAATAAGGCTTTTTAAGGAAGATTTAGATAATTATTTGGAACAAAACAAAATTTCAAAAGAAAACTATTTAAAAGCTTTTGGTCTTGATGAAGAGAAGTTTAATCAAAACCTAAGGGAAGCAGCAGTTAGGGAAGTAAAGGAGTATTTAATAATATCAGCAATAAAAAGAGCAGAAGCTAAGAACATCGAACCCACTGATGAACAAATTGCTCAAGAAAAAGAAAAAATATTAAATTCGTATCAAAAGGAAGAAGATAAGAAAAAAGCACAGGAATATCTCGAAAGTGAGGATGGTAAAAGAGATTTGATTGAGTCTCTAAGGCAGAGGAATTTGTTTGATTTTCTTATTAAGAATGCTCGTATAAAAGAAGAAAAAAGTTTGAGAAAGGAAGAATCCTTAGGGGAGGTAGAGTCATCAGAGAAAAAGTTGTGGGTTCCTGGCAAGACTTCTTAAGAAAAGAAGCCTTGAGTTTAAGTTTTAAATTTAAGTTTTAAATAATTGTTTAATCTAATAGATTTTATATTAATGACAGAATAATTAATAAAAGATTGTATTTTAATCAAAAGATATGAAAATATAAAAATTAAATATATAAAAAGCTATATAAAAAGGGTGATTTTTAATATGAAATTTACAAATGATTATTTAATTCCAATGGTTATAGAGCAAACAAATAGAGGTGAAAGGTCGTTTGATATATATTCAAGACTTCTGCAAGAAAGAATTATTTTTTTAGGCTCTGAAATAGATGATAATATGGCAAATGTTGTTATGGCTCAAATGTTGCATCTTGATGCTGAAGATCCTGAAAAGGACATACAGTTATATATAAACAGCCCAGGTGGGGTTGTAACGGCAGCTTTGGCTATTTATGATACAATGCAGTTTATAAAATCGCCTGTTTCATCTATTTGCATTGGGCAGGCTGCAAGTGCTGCTGCAGTTTTGCTTCTTGCTGGAGAAAAAGGTAAAAGATATTCTTTGCCCCATGCAAGAATTCTTCTTCACCAGCCATCTGGAGGAGTTCAAGGCACTTCAATGGATGTTGAAATACAAACAAGAGAAATGGTTCGATTAAGAAGATTATTAAATGAAATAATAGCAAAACATACAGGCCAAAATATAGAAAGAGTTGAAAAGGATACAGAAAGAGATTTTATACTTGATGCACAAGGTGCAAAAGAGTATGGAATAATTGATGAAATAATTTATAAAAAATAATAAGCTATTGCTGAATAATTGCCGAAATTTAAAAATTTTTATTAACTTTGTGCTCAATTTAATATAAAGATTTTAATATCAAGATTTGTAAAATGCTTAAATCATTCAGCAAGAATTAATTAATATTAAATGAAAAGATAGTTTTAAAATTAGAAAATAAAAAAATTTTAAAAAATTTTAATAGAGAGGGATGATATCTTGTCTTCAGAAGATAAAAAAAGAAATGATTTTTTAAAATGTTCTTTTTGCAATAAATCTCAAAGTCAAGTAAGAAAGCTTATTGCAGGTCCAGGAGTATATATTTGTGATGAGTGTATTGATTTATGTAATGAAATTATTGATGAAGAGTTAAAAGAAGAAAAAGAAATAGATTTTAAAGATTTGCCAAAACCTGAGCAAATATTTGCAATTTTAAACGACTATGTGGTAGGTCAAGAAAAAGCTAAAAAGGTTTTATCAGTTGCTGTGTATAATCATTACAAAAGGGTTAGGTCTGGTTATAATCCTGCAAAAGATGATGTAGAGATCCAAAAAAGTAATATTTTACTAATTGGACCGACTGGCTGTGGAAAAACTTTACTTGCTCAAACACTTGCT
>JACVJA010000159.1 GCA_015661035.1 Candidatus Calidifonticultor daggyaiensis
CTGAACTTAAAAGTCATAACTTGCACAAAAGAATAGGTGCTGTTGGAGGTATCATTTATAACTATGAAGGAGTTAAATTACAAAATGCTGGCGGCAAGATATCTTGTAATTTTTTAACATATCATTGAATTGAAATTCCAGAAGATAAAGGTTTTTTTAAGGATAAATTTTATTTTGAAAAAAATATTAAAGATGATTTAAATAATGTAAACAGTGATGATTTAAATAATAATGACTTAAGCAATGGCTGCTTGTATGAAGTTGATTATGTAAGCGGCTCATTGCTTGCAACAAATTATTATTTGTTTAAAACTTTAAAAGGATTTGATTCCGGCTATAGACCTGTTTATTTTGAAGAGCTTGATTATTGCTTAAAATTAAAAAGGCTCGGTTTTTTAAGTGTAATTACAACAACTGTTAAAGCAAATCATTATGAATCTTCAACAATAGGAAAATTTAGCTTGAACTTTTATAGGTTTTATCATAAAAATCGAATTCGTTGTGCTGTAATTAACTCAGGTATTTTATATTTTTTTAAAAAATTTATACCTATTGAATATAATTGGTTTTTTAATTTAAAAAAAGTGGAAGAAAAAGCTAAATATAAAAATGATGGTAAAGTTAATTATAAATCTAATTATAATAAAGCTTTTATTTATAATAAAGCTTGTATTGATAGAAATTATAAAAATTATCAAATAAATGCACTTTTAGAAGCATATATTATTAATTTTTTGTTTTTTCCTTATAATTATATTGTAAAATTAATAAATTATATAAAAATAAAAAAAGTAAAAAAATTATTATAAATAATTATTATAAATAATATTTTAGTATTGATAATAAATTGATATGGATTCTTATAGGTAAATATTAAGATATTTATTAAATATTAAAGTAATTTTTTGCTTTAACTTATTTAAAAATTGTGAAAGGATGATAATTTTATGGATTATGAATTAGAACAACGTAATTTAATAAAGGAAAAAATTCCGCGTCTTTTAATAATTAGTTTTGATGTTATTGGCAAGCAAATGGCAGGACCAGGTATAAGATTTTATGAGTTTGCAAAAATATTATCTAATTATGTTGATGTAACATTAGCCTCACCAAATAAAATTGATATACCCACTGAAGGATTTAGAACTTTTTCTTATGATTTAAAAAAATATGCAGGTTTAAAGAGGGTATCAGAACATTCTGATATCATTTTAATACAAGGCCACATACTTCATTATTTTCCTTTCTTAAAAAACTTTAAAGGCAAAATAATTGTTGATTTATATAATCCCTTTAATCTTGAGAGTCTGGAAATGTTTAAAGATTTAGATTTAGCAGAAAGACTAAGAATTGATAAGAGTAATGTAGATTTAATTAAATTTCAGCTATCAATTGGGGATTTTTTTATTTGTGCTAGCGAAAAGCAAAGAAGCTACTGGTTGGGAATGTTAAATGCTATGGGAAGAATAAATCCTTTTAATTATAATAGTGATGAAACTTTTAAAAACCTTATTAATATCGTACCATTTGGAATACCTTCTGAACCCCCAGTTCATACTGGTGAATCTATAAGAAAGCTTTTTGCTGGTATTAAAGAGGATGACAGTATTATATTGTGGGGAGGCGGCATTTGGAATTGGCTTGATCCCATTACTGCAGTAAAGGCAATGTGGGAAATTTCTCGAGGAAGGAAGGATATAAAATTGCGTTTTGCTGGTATTAAATCCCCAGATCCAAAGCTTCCTGAAATGAGAAAAGCAGTAGAAGCTGTTAAGCTAAGTCAAGAGCTCGGGCTTTTTGATAAATTTGTTTTTTTTAATGAGTGGGTAAATTACCAAGCAAGGCAAAATTTCCTTCTGGAATCAACAGCTGGGTTATCACTTCATCATGAAAAAATTGAAACAGAGTTTGCATATAGAACCCGCGTTATGGATTATATTTGGGCAAAACTGCCTGTTATTACTACTGAAGGTGATTCAATTGCAAGGCTTGTAAAAGAGGAAAATATCGGTGAAGTTATTAAATATGAAAACACAAGCCAGCTTGCAAGGGTAATTGAAAGTATTTCGACAAATAAAAGCTTAAGAGAAATTTATATAAGAAATATTGAAAAACTTCAACCTAATTTTTACTGGGAAAATGTTACTAAACCTTTAGTAGAGTACTGCACTAATCCTGATTATTCAGTTGATAAAAAAGTAATAATAGATTTTATAAACTTGCAAAATGAAAGGGTTGTAAATATTGTAACAAAATATTTTTCAGGTGCTACAAATATTTTAGCTTTAACATCCAATATTTATTTTGATAGAAAGCTTTTTGATAAAAAAGAATTAGGCAAAATTCTTTTTATAGAAACACAAGATTTATTCAGTGAAAAACAAGAGCAAAATTTAAATGTTGATGAAATTGGTCTATTAAAATCAAAAATTACCCCTAGAACTAAATTTGATGGTGTTATTATAAATAATGCTTTTAATCATTTAACTCCCAAGTTTTTTTATGACCTTCTTAATGTAATATCAATGAAGCTAAAAGTTGACGGGGTTTTATTTTTCTCGGTTCCAGAAGAAAGGGGATTATTAAAAGTATTAAGCCAAAAAAGCTTTTATAATAGAACAACTGATAGAATAGATGAATTTACTTTTGAATATATTTTAAATAATACTGGATATGAAATATTAGAAAAAGGCATTTGGGATAAAATTGAAAATTTAACTGATGAGAAACTCAAGGAAATTTTAAAGCATGCTTTTAATTTTGAAATGGATAGTGAACAGTTTCAGAACATTATATATACTAAAAATGAACTTACAGATTTATTTGCAATAAAGTTATCCAGAAAAGATTTTAAAGAATTGTCTCTTTTAAAAGGTTTAAACCTTTTAGATTCTGAGGAACTTAAAAATGATAAAAGTATAAGAGGCAAGCTTAAAAAATATATATATGCAGTAACAAGTTTATATCTGGAAAATTTAAGAAAAAGTTATAATGCATCAATGCAGGCAATAAACAATAATATACAAATACAAATAAATAGAGAAATAAATGAACTTAATGCAAAAAATAGACAAAGAATGATTTTTATATATTATAGCGTTTTTAAATCTTTATTATTTGAAATATCTAACTTACAAATTGATTTAAGGGCATTAAGAAATCTTTTAGAAGATAAACTAGGTATTTTAGCAGAAGATAAAAATTTAATTAGTCAACAGCTTGAAGTTCTTATGGCAGATATTGAAAATATCGATAAAATAATGGGACTTGCTGTTTCAAATAAATATTATGTTGCAAGAAAGTTATAATATAGAGGACAAATTATATAGGATGGGGATAAATTATAATGTTTAAAAAAAAGATTAATGAATTTCAATTAAATAAAAAGGGGTATTTTAAAATGAGTTTAGCAAAATCAATAATACTAATACTAATAAGTATTAGTATTGCAGTTGGTGGTCAAATTTTATTAAAGTTAGGGATGAATAAAATTGGACCTGTCTCATTAAACAGCTTTGGTGGTATTGGAAGCTTATTTATTAATATTTTTAAAAGTCCACTGGTTTTAATTGGTCTTTTTTGTTATGGAATTTCTGCTTTTTTATGGCTTATTGTTATTTCTGCTGTAGATTTGAGTTTTGCTTATCCATTTATTGGTCTTACTTATGTTTTAATACTTTTTGTTTCAAAGTTTATTTTAAAAGAAGATGTAAATCCAATTAGATGGGCTGGGGCTGCAATAATCACTATAGGAGTAATTGTAATATCAAGAGGTTGATTGGAGCTTAATGCATAATTCTATAAATACCTCACATGGTAATATTGGTAATTTACCATTAGTTTCAATAGTTACAATAAATTATAATGGCAAAAAATTTTTAAAAAATTTATTTAATTCCATAGTTAAATTAAATTACCCCAAACAAAAAATTGAAGTAATAATGGTTGATAATGGTTCAACTGATGACTCTATAAATTTTGTTAAAGAGAATTTTAGCTGGGTTAAGATAATTGCTGTTAATAAGAATTATGGATATGCTGAAGGGAATAATATTGGAATTCGCAACGCCAAAGGAAGTTTAATTGCTTTAATTAATAATGACTGTATGGTTGAAAAAAACTGGCTTATAGAAATGGTAAGGCTTTTTCAAAATCTTTCAAAAAATTCAATTAAAGCTGCAGCAGTAAGTTCAAAAGTAGTGTTTTACTATAAATATTTTCCCTTTGTCATCTCTTTAAAAGTTAAAGATTCTGAAAGTAAAAATTTTGAAGGAAAAGGTAACAATATATATTTATATGAAAGTATTCATAGAAACATTGGAAGCACATATGAGTATAACACTGATAAAGATAAAAAAAATAATGAGTCTTCCAATATTAATAATAATATTAAAAAGGTAGACAAAAATGAATTTAGCAATTTAAAAATTATTGATTTTAAAGTAAGCTTTGACCAAAGACAATCAGAAGATCAGGAACTGATTACAGGGAATCTAAACACTGAGGATTTTTTTAAAGATTTTTTTATAGACGAAAAAAATATTAGTGATTCTATAAAATTTTTAAATGGATGCTATTTTTTAAGAAAAGATAAAAATAATTGCTATAGTTTTTTTATTAAAGATTTAGCTTATATTGGACTTCCTGTTTTTAGTTTTGCAGGCAATGTTAATAATAGGGATAATAAAAAGGATAATAATAATTTATGTAATGATTATAGTAGTTTAGATTATAGCAGTTTAGGTTTTTTAAGTGTTGAGTTTAAAATAAAAATAACAGATTATTTTTTAAAAAATTTTTTAAATAATGATTATATTGAAGTTAATTTATTTTTA
>JACVJA010000160.1 GCA_015661035.1 Candidatus Calidifonticultor daggyaiensis
AACCCAAATTGGCGAACACAAAATATCTTTAATTATTTCTGTTAAATTAAAAAAAGCAGACACTTTTAAAAGCCGTTATTTTATAATCTCATTTGACATAATTTTAACACTTGGATGAATAATTATTCCATCACCAATTATACTTTTTGAACCAATAACTGCCTTCTCCAAAACTGAAGCCTTGTCTTTTATTTTAGCGTTATAGCCTATTATAGCACCAATTAAAGATGCATCCTTGCCTATATATCCGCTGCCCCATTTAATCCCTCGATATAATACTGCTCTTTCATCCACAATTGTATTATTCCCTAAAATTATTGGACCAAATAGTTTCGCTCCTTTTTTTATTGTACAGTTGTCACCTATACAAACTGGTGGTATTATCACAACGTCTTCCTGAATTCTACAATTCTTTCCAACCCATACTCCTTCTCTAATCTGAACTCCTGGAATATTTACTTTGACTTTGCCTTCTAAAGCATCAAAATTACCCCTTTGATATTCTTCAAGACTTCCTACATCATTCCAGTATTGATTATGTTTAAAACCATAATAAGCAATATCTTTCTCAAGTAAATCAGGAAAGACATTCTTGCCAAAATCATAAAATTTTTTTTCAGGAATGTAATTAAAAATTTCAGGTTCAAAAACATATATACCGCTGTTTGCTAAATTAGATTTTTCTTCTCCTGGAAGAGGCTTTTCCTGAAACCCTACAATTTTTCCATCTTTATCTAAGATTACAACTCCAAATTGTGAAGGGTCTTCAACTTTTGTTAAAACAAGTGTTGCAATACCTCCTTTTTGCTTATGAAATTCAACAACTTCAGTTAAATCTATATCAGTTAATGCATCCCCACTTATAACTAAGAAAGTTTTTCCTTCAAAAAAACCTTCTACTTTTTTTACACCACCTGCAGTCCCCATTAACACTTCTTCATAAGAATAAGATATATTTATTCCCCATTTTGCCCCATCGCCAAAATAATTTTTAATTGCTTCAGGGTAGTAGTGAAGATTGCAAACAACATCAGTATAACCATGTTTTTTTAAAAGCTCTATTATATGCTCCATAACAGGCTTATTTACAATAGGAGCCATAGGTTTTGAAATTAAATCAGTTAGCGGTCTTAATCTTGTACCAAGCCCTGCTGCTAAAACCATAGCTTTTTTATTACCCATTAATATCACTCCAATTTTTTAAAATTATAATTTTAAAAACTTATATAGATTTTCATTGAATGGTGGATAAATTAAGCCCTTTTCTGTGATAATGCCGCTAATGTTCTCTGAAGGTGTAATATCAAAAGATGGGTTTAAAACTGGCATATATTCAGGTATAATCTGCACCCCTAAAACTTTTCGTACCTCTTGTGCAGGTCTTTGTTCAATTATTATATTCAAACCATCTCTTGTATTAAAATCTATTGTAGAAAATGGTGCAGCTATAAAGAATAATAGATTATGATGTTTTGCTAAAACTGATAAAGAGTATGTTCCTATTTTATTTGCTGTATCTCCATTTGCAGCTATTCTATCTGCGCCAACTACAACAATATCAATCTTGCCTTCTTTCATAAAATATCCTGCCATGTTGTCAGTTATAACATAATAAGGTATGTTTTCCTGATGAAGCTCCCAAGCAGTAAGCCTTGCTCCTTGTAGATAAGGCCTGGTTTCGTCAACATAAACACATTTAACAAAACCGGCTGAGTTTAAACTTCTTATAACTCCTAATGCAGTTCCATATCCTGCAGTTGCTAAACCTCCAGCATTACAGTGAGTCAATATTGTTATTTTTTCTTTTTTTACTAAATCAAATATTTGTAAAGAGTTTTTGCCAATTTTTAAGTTTACTTCAATATCTTCTTTCTCAATTTTTTCGGCTTCAGAAATTAAAGTTTCTTTTAAAGCTTGGACTGATTTTTCCCCTTTGCTAATTTTTTCTTCTAAAGTTTTTTTCATTCTTTCTAAAGCCCAAAATAAATTAACTGCAGTTGGTCGTGAAGAAGCAATTACTTTTATACTATCTTTAATGTGCTTTTCAAATTCTGAAATACTGCCGTTTTTAAAATTAATTGCTGCTAGTGCGACACCATAAGCAGCAGTTACACCTATTGCTGGAGCACCCCTTACAACCATATCTTTTATTGCTAATGCAACATCGTTAGAATTTTTAGTTTCTATATAAATTTGTTTAAATGGAAGCTCTCGTTGATCAATTAGCTTTAAGCTATTCCTGTCCCAAATTAATGTCTTTACGTTATTTATATCCATTTATAATGTCCATTTATTAACTTTACAAGTTGCTATACAATTGATACTATGTTTATGCTATGTTCCTGACTCCCATGAACTTAAATACTCTTTTTGTTCGTTGGTCAAAGTATCAATATTTATTCCCATAGTCTTCAATTTTAATTCTGCAATGCTTCTATCTATATCTTCAGGAACAGCATAAACTTTTTTTTCTAATGAAGAGCTATTTTGATATAAATATTTAACTGATAATGCTTGATTTGCAAAACTCATGTCCATAACACTTGCAGGATGTCCTTCAGCAGAACCTAAATTTACAAGCCTGCCATCAGCTAAAACATTAATTCTTCTTCCATCATTCATTATATACTGTTTTACAAATGGTCTTATTTCAACTACTGTTTTGCTGTTTTTCTTTAAATAATTAAGATCAATTTCAGCATCAAAATGTCCCGAATTTGCAACTATTACATTATCTTTGCATTTTGACAAAATATTTTCACCAATTACATTTATATTTCCTGTAACAGACAAAAAAATTTCACCAATTTCTGCAGCCTCACTTGAGTGCATAACCTCAAAACCATCCATTTTAGCTTCAATAGCTTTAAAAGGGTCAACTTCAAGAATAATAACATTTGCCCCCATCCCTTTTGCTCTCATTGCTACACCTTTACCACACCAACCATATCCTACAACTACAAATTTCTTCCCAGCAAGTAAAATATTTGTTGCTCTTAATATACCATCTATAGTACTTTGACCAGTACCATATCTATTATCAAAAAAATGTTTGGTTTTTGCTTCATTAACAGCAATTATAGGATACTCAAGGACTCTATTTATTTCCATAGATTTAAGCCTTATTACACCAGTAGTTGTTTCCTCTGTTCCTCCTAAAACATTTTTAATAAGTTCCCTTCTTTTTGAATGAATAGTTGATATAAGATCAGCTCCATCATCCATCGAAATACAAGGTTTTTTATCTAGTGCACTATTAATATGTCTATAATAAGTCTTGTTATCTTCACCTTTAATTGCAAAAACTTCAATTCCATAATCCTTTACAAGTGAAGCTGCAACATCATCTTGGGTACTTAAAGGATTTGAAGCACAAAGACATACATCTGCGCCACCCGCTTTTAAAGCTATCATTAAATTTGCAGTCTCAGATGTTACATGAAGACAAGCTGATACTACTGCTCCCTTTAAAGGCTTTTCATTTTCAAAATCTTTTGTTATTTTCATAAGAACCGGCATATCATCTGCAGCCCACTGAATTTTTTTATTCCCTTTTACAGAAAGGTTTATATCCTTTACATCATAATTCATTTTCTCTCCAATCTTTAATCAAAACTAAGTTAATTCTTAATAGCAGCTTTCAATGCTGCAATTCTACTAACTGGCGTAGGATCAGTTTGGTAAAGAAAGGCCAAATACACACTTGTAATTCCACCTAGATAAATAGCAAAAAGGGCTTTTGCAAGTTTACTTTCTCCTTCTATTTTAACCAAAACAACTGCATCAAACCAATCTTGAATTAAGTTTATAGTTGTATTAATTCTTTTTTTAATAATTTCAGAAAAATCATCGTCCTGAAAAACAATCAAAACAAATCTTTGGCTTACATCAGAAAGATTTTCCCAGCCAACAATTTCATTATGATTTAATTCAGGAAATTCAGCACAAAAACAAGGACTTTTTGAATTTTCATTTATTTGAGTTTTCCATCTGTAAGCAATTGTAGATAGATAGCCATTTACTCCATAAATTATAGGAAGTCTGCCGTAAATTTCTAAAGCCAACTTTTTTGCTGGATTATCCTCAGTTTTTATTTGCCTATTATATTTTGTTGCATTTAATTTAATAAGATCTATTGTCTCCTTTATTTCTTCATCTTTAATACTAGCAATTCCCAACCTTTTTAATACCAAAAAAGTTGAAAAAAACAAATAACCAACAGCCCCTCTAGGCTGAAATCCTGCAGGTATATCAATATGAACTAAATTATTGTTCTTAGCAACCTCCAAAAGAGTCCCTCCTGAACATACACAAATAATTTTACACCCTAATTTTAAGCAAGCTTCAACACAAATTAAAGTTTCCTCTGTATTGCCTGAATAGCTTACAGCAACTATTAGCCAATTTTTATTTATAAAAGCTGGCAAATTATACCCCTTTACTACAACTATAGGAAGACTAAAATAATCCTCTAGCATGCTTTTAATTATATCACCGGTAAATCCTGAACCTCCCATCCCAAGAAAAGCAATTCCTTTTAGATTTTCAATCGAAATTGATTCAATTTGAGTATTATTAGCAATCTCTTGAGCTTCTAAAAGTTGATTATAAAAATTTTCTTCAACACCAAGCATGTCTTTACTGTCAATTTTTTTAATTTTTTCTAACTCATCTAATATATTCATTATAAAATTCCCCTTTTCTATAAAATTTCCTTTAATAACAAAATTTGCAAAATGGCAAAATAATTATTATTTTAAATTTTCAAATAATATATATTTTATAAATTTTTAATCAGCATTATTAATATTCATCATCATTATTAAA
>JACVJA010000161.1 GCA_015661035.1 Candidatus Calidifonticultor daggyaiensis
GTTTTAACTTGAAATCAAATTCATTTTGCTGTATATTATTCATGAGGCTGTTTTCTTTTTATCTCATCCATCGGTGAAGGATTTAAATTTAAATAAAAAATTTTTTTTATTTTACACAAAAAAACAGCCTCTTTCAATACTTTCTATTGCGGAGTTAAGGTTAGTAGAAACATACTCCCAACCTAAATTTAAAAATTTTTCCTGATTGCTTTTAACACCATACCATTCTTGTGATTCACAAACATAATTTATAAGTAGGTTTTGAACACTGTATTTTTCGGAACCGACATTTGACATAGATTTTAAATTATAATTTTTCAAAATAATTTTTTATTTTTTGGGCCATAAAAATTCTTCTTTTTTTTAAAAATTTTTCATAATCTTCTATTAATCCATCCAAAACTTCTTCTGGAATACAATGTTGATTAAGATTCTCTTTTAGTTCCTCAAAATTATTTATATTCCCGTATATACATTTTTTAGTGACGCATTGATTTTTAAGTTCTTCAAAATATGTTTTAGGTGACTTTTTCCCAATTTTAATATTTATCTCACTTTGAGCCATAACATAATTTGCAATTTGATTATATTGTGAGCGACTTGAAAATCCAATTTTTTTTAAATAATCTTTGGGAAAGATATGATGAACATCCCCTTTTAGTTTTATTAAATCTTCTACTTTTATATCTCGAGATAGGAATCCTTTATCACCCATCTTTACTTGACTTGCTAAAAAAACATTAAATTCAGGACTACTGGCAACAGATGTATCAAATTGTTGTGGAAGTCCAATTTCCCAATATGTATCTGATAATTGAGCTTTTATTACATCTTCTATATATGTTAATGGATTATTATCTATTCTTTTTATATCCATATCAAACTGAGATTCAGGATCACCTGAATATCTTCCAGTTAAAACTGATAAAACAAACCATTTTCTTACCAAAGACTCTATTGTCTGTTGAGAAATATTTTTTTCTTTTAATTTTAAATAAAGTATATAAGCAAAATTTAAAACATTTTGTGAACGTATCATTGAATTATCTATAAAACCAGCTGAATGAATAATCATTACAAAATTTTTAAAATTAGTTTCATTCATAAATTTTTCTATACCATCTTTTAAATTTTCAAATGATTTTTGAGTTATTTCTTCTTTATATTGCCTTGTCTCAAAATCTCTTCCAGAAAGTAAAGCAACGAAATCTTGGAGTTTTCCACGATTAAATTGTGATGTAAAAATTACTCTTAACATATCAGTATAGGAAGGATCATAAATCTCACTTTTATAATCTTTTAACCAAGACATTTTTTTAAAATATTCAGTTTTAATAAAATCTTTATCGTTTTCAATTAATTGATAATAAAACTCTGGCTTGGCAGCCATATGACAGAAATAATCTATTGTTTTTCTCATAAGTTGTCCGCCAAATTTTTCATCAACTGCTATCTTAGACATGGCAAAATCAGCTTGAGAAAGTATAACACCTGAAGAATTTATTCTTATAAATATTTCTGTTACTTCGCCAATATCTAATTCAGAATTAAGTTCTATTAATCCAATTGGAATATTCAAAATCCCTCTCAAAGAATCAAATTTTTGAAGCATTAATTCATGATGAACGCCAAGGTTGTTACTACAATACTCATTAAGTTTGGCTAATATTTGGAAGTCAGATGAAAATACTTTAGAAATATCTGAAATCCACCTCTTATCTTTTTGAATTACAGGGTTAGAAACTTCAAAAATTTCATCAATAGGATTAAAAGCTATAGAAATTCTTCTCTTCCTATAATCCTCATCTAAAATTTCAATACCTAAAATTGCTGTCATAAGAGCAGTAATTCTTTGCTGTCCATCAATTAATATTTTCTTTCCTTTTGAACTAACCCCATCTTTTAATTTTACATTTGGATTTTGCCATATAATTATATAGCCAACAGGATAACCTCTATAAAGCGAATCTATAAAATCTCTAACTTTTTTTGAATCCCAAACGAAAGGTCTTTGAATTTCAGGTATAGCAATTTCTCCCGCTTGAATCCATGAAAGCACATGTTGAATTGGATGTTGATTAACTGAAAATTTTTGCATAATCATATTCACTCTCCTAATTATATTAAATCCTTCAGCCTTATTTTACCAGTCATTTAATTTTTTAGCAAGGACTTAAATAATTCATTCAGTATTTCTTTTTTCTTTTCTGCTACCTCAATATTTTCGTCTATATCAGAAAGTATGGAAGCAATCTTTTCCTGCTCATGGATTGAAGGGAGGGGTATTGGAAATTTTTTTAATTTTGCTTTATTTATTGCTTTAAAAATTGAACCTATCTCTTCCGATTCAACAAAAGATTTATAATTTATAAGAAGATAAAAAAGGAATAAGTTATTTTGGTTATTAAATAACAATGAAGTTAAACCTCTACTAATGCAATAATTTATATTTGCACTATTAACATCACTAACAGGAGCCCTTACCGAAATAAGAACAGACTCTTTCTTTGCTATTTTTATAGGTTTAGTAGTATATTTATATATTTGGGATATTTTACTTTAAATTTTGATTTACCTTGTAAAAATTGAATTCCCTCACCATGGTTATTATATGTATTTCCAGGAGGAGATTGTCCCATAATTATCTCACACATCTTCTCCAACCCTCACCACCTCCCACTCCTTCGGTATTTACCCGATTTCTATGGTTTTTAATTCAACTTTATATTTATCTTTAAAACTAACCGCGCCGTAGGTAAATAGATGTTTCATTGCTGAATTTTTTAATTTTTTTAACGTTTGAATGTATTTTTCTGTTTTCTCCTTCACCTCCTGCACTGCGGATATCACATACACAATCTTTTTTTGTTCAGAAAGTGGGGAAAGGGGGATATTAAAACCACATAAATCTTTAAATTAAAGTATTTTTCTACACTCCCACGTGATTGTGAATATCTTTTTATTTCTTTAATATATATTTCACTCTTTAAAATTAATAAAAGATATTCATCTAATAATTTTTCTTTTTCCGAAATATAAAAAACTATATACATTGGACTTACAATACCATCTTTACTTTTTTTAAATAATTCAATTGACCCAAAATTTATTCTTGCTGGATTATATGCAAAATATTTATTTTTTATAGCTTTGTAATTTTGTAAATTTTTACTATATACTTTCTTCTCGAAAAAATCATCCGAAAGAATAAAGCCTTTTGTATTTAATACTTTATAAACATCTATTATTTGGTTATTTTTATTTTTAATTTTTGATTCTCTTAACACCTTTTCCATCTCCAACTCTGGGGCAGGTTGGAGAAATTAATTGATGATAGTGGTTAAATATTTTGTTTTTCTTTATTTTTTTTAGTCATTGCTACTCTCCTATGATCTTTACTTTTATTAATATTTTTTATAATATACAAAAAACACATTGCTTTTTTCTTTGCCATATAATTTGGCAATCTCATCCTGCCGCAACCCAGCGGCATCTTTTTTAATATAATATTTTAAATTTCTTTTAATTTTTATATATATCCTCTATAAAATCTATTACATTTTCAATATTTTTATTATCCTTTTCCTATTTACAGAATTATTCTTAATATACTCACATATCTGATTTATTGGTACTTCATTACGAATTATATGTTCAAAATAATTCCGCTGCCAGTAGAGGCTCAATATTTTGAACCCCCTACGGTTTTCCATGGTTTTGTTTTTATTTTTTATTTTATTATTTCCCAACATCCTGATTTATCACTACATGTTTTTTAATTTTACCTTTTCTCTTAACGTCTGAAACTTACTAAACAAAATACCCAACTTTAAAAACAAAACTAATTGCATTTGCCAGGTAATATTTACTTCACAACTGTAATTTTACCATATTCTTTTGCATATTCATTTCTTTCTGTTTTTGCTTCTATTTTAAATATAAAAACCCCGGATGCTACTTTTTGTCCAGATTTATTTTTTAAATCCCACTCTATAGCATTATTACCTTCATTAAAATGATTGCTTATTTTTTTTACTTCTTCGCCGGATACTGTAAATAAAGTTACAAATATATCTGCATCCCTGGTAAGATTAAATAAAATATTGGTTTTAAGATTTGCCGGGTTTGGATAAGTCCCTATTAATTTTAAAATAAGCGGTGGCGGGGTTGGTGTTAAAGTAGGTGTTATGCTATGAGTCGGAGTTATTGTATGTGTTTGTGTTATGGTTTGAGTAACTGTGGGGGTTGCTGTATAAATATCTGTTCTTACTGTATTTGAATATCTAACTTCCATATCATTCCAATATGCATCAGTATAACTCCCTGCTGCTGAATTCGTAACAAATGTTCCCTGAACTGGATTTATCACTGCTCTAAACCACACACTATACGATGTATAAGTATTGGTTATTGCTCCCAAATTCCAGTATATGGTATTGTTGTTCATATTATATCCAGAAGAAGCATCAACAAAAGTTGTATTCCAGGGTAAAGTGTCCCATATAATCAAATTACTTATATCAGCATCACCAGTATTGAAATAAATTAAATTATATGAAAGTATCTCCCCATAATTTGCCAGTTCAACATCAACAGTTTTGGTTAATCCTAATTCAGCTCCGGACACATCAGGTATTCCATAATACATTATATATGTTTTCTCTTCATTTGGCAAAAAATTAGCAGGATTCCAGAACATACCCGCCGCTGTATCAGTAATCTCATATAAAGGATTTACTGTATAATCCCAGGCATTTGCATTTAAAAAATTCCATTGCCCGATTATT
>JACVJA010000162.1 GCA_015661035.1 Candidatus Calidifonticultor daggyaiensis
TGTAGTTTTTGCAAACGATGAGAAAGTACATATTGCAAAAATGTTAGATAAAATTGGAGTACATCAGATTGAGGCTGGAATCCCTACAATGGGTGGTGATGAAAAAGAAGCAATTAAGGCTATCACCTCATTGAATTTAAATTGCAGTATTTTAGGATGGAATAGGGCTGTAGTTTCAGATATCGAAGATTCAATAGATTGTGGGGTTGATGCAGTTGCAATATCAATTTCAGCTTCAGATATACATATTGAGCATAAATTAAGAAAAAGCAGGGAATGGGTTTTAGAGAGTGTAAAAACCTCAGTTGATTTTGCAAAAAAGTATAATTTATATGTTTCTGTAAATGCAGAAGATGCATCAAGAGCTGATATGGAATTTTTATTACAATTTGCAAGGACTGCTAAAGATGTTGGGGCAGATAGATTAAGATATTGTGATACCTTGGGTATACTTGACCCATTTGAGACTTTTATGAGAGTAAAAACAATTATTGATATTGTTGGAATTGATATTGAAATGCATACACATAATGATTTTGGTATGGCAATAGCAAATGCAATAGCTGGTGTAAAAGCAGGAGCAACATATGTTAATACTACAATTAATGGATTAGGGGAACGTGCTGGAAATGCTTCTTTTGAAGAGTTTGTAATGGCTTTAAAATATTTGGAGGGAGTTGACTTAAAAATAGATACGCATTTATTTAGGGAGGTTTCTGAATATGTAGCTACAGCTTCAGGGAGATTTATCCCAGCCTGGAAGCCAATAGTTGGTTCTAATTTGTTTGTTTATGAAAGTGAAGTTAGAGCTTATTGCTCTTATAAAAACCCATTAACTTTTGAGCTTTTTCAGCCTGAAGATGTTGGTCTTGAAAGAAAAATCATTATTGGTAAAAGCTCTGGTGAAAAAACACTTATGTTAAAGTTAAAAGAACTAGGATTTCAAATTGAAGAAAAACAAGCAAGGGAATTAGTTGAGATTTTAAGAGAGAAAGCACTTTCTTTAAAAAGGGCATTATTTGATAGTGAAATTATTGATACTTATAAGTCATTTGTTGGGGTGAAATAAAATTTATTATCTTATTAATACATGGAGGATTTTATGATAGTTAAGGATAAAAAAATCAAGACCATTAATATTATTGATACAACTTTAAGAAATGGTGAGCAAGCAGCAGGGGTAGTTTTTTCAAAACATGAAAAAATTCGTATAGTAAAGATGTTAGACGAAATTGGTATTCCTGAAATTGAAATAGGCACTCCATCACTTAGTAGTTTAGAAAGAGATATTATTAAAGAAATTGTAAAATTAAATGTTAAAGCAAAATTATTTGTATATTGTGAAGCTAGTCCAGAAAATATTAGTTATGCGGTTGAGTGTGGTGTTAAAAATATTATTATTAATATTTCTACTTCTGATATACATATTAAAGAAAAATATGATAAAACAAGAACATGGGTTTTAAATCAACTAAAAGAAACTATAAATGAAGCAAAAAATAATAATTTAAATTTTATAATTAGTGCAGAAGATGCCACTAGGACAGACTTAGAATTTTTGTTAAGAGTTTTGCATTTATCAGAAAAAAAGGATGCATATAGGTTTAGAATTTGTGATACTGTTTCAAGACTGGACCCATTTAGAACATTTCTGTTAGTAAGTACAATTCTAAATACTGTTGATTTTCCAATTGAAGTTTATAATCATAATGATTTCGGCATGGCGACAGCAAACGCTTTAGCATCCATTAGAGCTGGTGCTGAGAGCCTTGTTGTAAGTGTTAATGGAATAGGCGAGGGAACTGGAAATGCTGCTCTTGAAGAAATAGTTATGGCTTTGAAATATTTAGAAGAAGTAGATTTAGGAATAGATACTTCAAAATTTAGAGAGCTTTCAGAGTATGTTGCTAAAGCATCATCAAGAGCAATTCCTGTTTGGAAGGCAATTGTGGGTACTAATGTATTTGCTCATGAGTCTGGTATTCATGCGGATGGAGTTTTAAAAAACCCAAAAAATTATGAGGTTTTTGAACCAAGTGAAGTTGGCCTTACACGTCAGCTGGTTGTTGGAAAACATTCTGGCTCTCATACAATCTTGCATAAATTTAAGGAATTTGGAATAGATTTAACAATAAATGAGGCTAATGAACTTTTAGCTTTGGCAAGAACTATGGCAGTTGATTTAAAAAGACCTTTATTTGATAAAGAGTTAATTTATATTTTTAAAGACTATCAGGAAAAGAAAAAGTTATCTGAAAATGAATCTGTAAGTTAAAATAAATCTACAAGAATTTTGATTTTAAAGAAAGGAGCTTTATTGTTTAAAACAATTTCTGAAAAGATTTTAAGCGAACATGCTCAAAGGGATTTGAAAGCTGGTGATATCGCAGTAGTAAATGTTGACGTAATATTTGCTCAAGATGGTACTGGTCCGCTTACAGTTACACAAATGAAAAAAATGGGATTTGAAAAAGTTGCAAATTCTAAAAAGTCTATTTTTTTTATAGACCATGCTGCACCAAGCCCAAGAAAAGAGCTTTCTGATGCTCATAAATTATTAAGGGAATTTACACAATCAAGTGGTGCTATTTTAAGTGATATAAATCAAGGTATTTGTCATCAGATAATAGCTGAAAAGTATGCGTGTCCCGGCAATATAGTAATAGGAGCAGATTCTCATACATGCACTGCTGGAGCACTCGGGGCATTTGCAACAGGCATGGGTTCTACTGATATTGCAGTTGGATTTGCATTAGCAAAGACTTGGATGCTGGTGCCGCATACTATTAAAGTTAATTTTAACGGAGTTCTTAATAAAGGTGTGTTTGCAAAAGATTTAATTATTTATTTAATTGGTATAATTGGTGCTGATGGAGCAACCTATAGGGCTTTAGAATTTTCTGGGGAAGTATCGGCTAATTTAGAAATGGATGATAGGTTTACTATTTCTAATATGGCTGTTGAAGCAGGTGCTAAAGTTGGACTTTTTTGTGCAGATGAAAAAACAAGAAAGTATTTAGAAAGTCAAGGGAGGTCAGAGTGTTTTAAAGATATTTTTCCTGACAATAGTGCATATTATGAACAAGTAATTGAAGTTAACTGCAGTGAGATTGAACCAATGGTTTGTTTGCCTCATACTGTTGATAATACTATTAGTGTTTCTAAAATTGATAAGATTAAAGTTGATCAAGTATTAATTGGTACATGTACCAATGGAAGAATAAGCGATTTGAGGATTGCAGCAAATATTTTACAAGGAAATGAAATTTCAAAAAGTGTAAGACTTTTAATTGTTCCTGCTTCAAGAGACGTATATCTTAAGGCAATTGAAGAAGGGCTAATTGAAATATTTGTTAAAGCTGGAGCTACTATAATAAATCCTGGATGTGGACCTTGTGTGGGTGTTCATCAAGGGGTATTATCTGATGGAGAAATCTGTTTATCAACCCAAAACAGAAATTTTAAAGGCCGCATGGGAAATCCTAATGCCTTTATTTATTTATCATCTCCTGCGACAGCAGCAGCAAGTGCTATTAAAGGTTATATAACTGATCCAAGAGAGGTGTTGTATTAAAATGAAATTTAATAATAGTAATAGTAATAGTAAGGAAAATTTTAATAAAGATAATGTTATTTTTAATTTTAATAAAAATACTGGCACTGAAAATAATGGAACTGAATATACTGTTACTGAAGATATTAGTACTGTAGAGACTTTTAGTCTAAATAAAAATGGTGATGCTTCAATTTTAAAAGGCAGAGTATTTAAATTTGGCGATGATATTTCAACTGATTTAATTGCCCCAGGAAGATATTTTCATTTGCGGTCGAATTTACCTGAGCTTGCAAAGCATGTATTAGAAGATGCAGACCCTGATTTTGCAAATAAAGTTAAAACAGGTGATTTTATTGCAGCAGGGAGAAATTTTGGCCTTGGCTCATCAAGAGAACATGCACCCACAATTATAAAGATAGCTGGGATTAGGGCAGTACTAGCACAATCATTTGCAAGAATTTTTTTTAGAAATGCGATAAATATTGGACTTGTTGCACTTATTTGTGATACATCTAAAATAGATAATCTAGATATTCTAGAAATAGATTTAAAGCAAGGTCATATTAATAACTTAACAAAGAATATACAAATTCAATTTAACCCATTGCCTGATGTAATGATAAAGATATTAAATGATGGGGGGCTGGTAAATCATATTACAAAATATAAGGGTTTTAACTTATAGCTAGAAAGATTTAAATAATGAAAAAAAAATATAAAGTTACTTTAATCCCAGGTGATGGCACTGGGCCGGAGATAACAGAAGCTACTCAAAAAGTTATTGAAGCAACTGGTGTAAACATTGAATGGGAAGTAGTTAATGCAGGGGCAGATGTTTATGAAAAAGAAGGAACAGTTTTGCCTGAAGAAGTTTTAAACTCTTTAAAAAGGACTAAAATTGGTTTAAAAGGTCCAATTACAACACCTGTTGGAACTGGTTTTAGAAGTGTAAATGTAGCATTAAGAAAAATTTTTGATTTATATGCTTGTGTAAGGCCGTGTAAAAGCTATAAAGGGGTAAAAAGCAGATATGAAAATATTGATTTAGTAATTATAAGAGAAAATACTGAAGATTTATATGCAGGTATTGAGTTTGAGACTGGCAAAGAAAATACAAAAAAATTAATAAATTTTATTAAGTCTTTAGATAATTTTGATATAAGACATGATAGTGGTATTTCTGTAAAACCAATATCTATTTTTAATTCAGAAAGA
>JACVJA010000163.1 GCA_015661035.1 Candidatus Calidifonticultor daggyaiensis
AATACGACAAAGTTTTAATAATAATTTTAATGATTCCTTTTTGGATTAATTATCTAATTAGAATCTTTGCCTGGAAGCTTATTCTCTCTGAAAATGGAATTTTAAATCAATTTTTGTTATGGATAGGCTTAATAAAAGAACCAATAAAAATTCTATATTCTCAAACTGCAGTAATTCTTGGACTTATATACACTTATACACCCATGATGATACTGCCTCTATATGCAACACTGCTTAAGATTGATAATTCCTTAATAGAGGCAGCTCGGGACTTAGGAGCATCAAGGGCTAGAGCATTTTTTGATATTACTTTTAAATTAAGTTTTACTGGAATATTTTCTGGAACATTACTTGTATTTATTCCAACACTGGGCTCATTTGCAATACCTGCAATTTTAGGTGGAACTGACTCTGTTATGATTGGAAATATAATAGAGAACCAATTTTTACATGTTGGCAATTGGAATTTTGGGTCTGCTTTTACACTGGCTCTTGCCGGGCTTTCAATTGCACTGATACTATTTTACTCTAAAATTTTTGGCTTAGAATCAATATACAAAAATAGGCAATTTTAATTTGATTTAATATTTAAATTAGATTTAATAAATTCTAATTTATATTTATATAAATTTTAATTTATATAATATCTTATATTTTTTATATTTTATGAACTCTTATAAAATAAATAAAAAATTAAATTCAAGAAATAAAAAATTAGCCAATACTCGAAAAAAATTCTTTCAGCCAAGCTCTGGTCTTTTAAGAGCATACACCATTATTTTTTTTATATATATTTTTGTCCCCATAATTCTTATTTTTATTTTTGCATTCAATAAAGGTGAAGGTTATAACTTTCCGCTTCAAGGCTTTACATGGGATTGGTTTAAAGATTTTTTTAAAGACAGAATTGCATTAAATGCAATAAAAAACAGTATAATTATTGCTGTAATTTCAGCAACAATTTCTACTATACTTGGTACAGGCTTAACCATAGGTTTAGTTAAACCAATATTCAAATTTAAAACTGCATTTATAATAGCATTACTCCTTCCAGTTTTAATGCCAAGTTTGACAATAGGGATATCTGCTTTAGTTTTTTTTAGGTCAATAAATATACCATTAGGTATACCAATAGTAATTTTAGCCCATGTGCCTATAAGCTTAAGCTATGTATTTCTAATTATGATGGGAAGAATTGAAGGACTTGATTTCGATATTCAGGAAGCTTCAATTGATCTTGGAGCAACTTGGTTTGAAAGCATTAAAGATACAATACTGCCTGTAATTTTTCCTGCAATAATTGCAGGCTGGTTATTTTCTTTTATGATTAGCTGGAATGAATTCATCGTAACATATTTTTTAATAGGCACTGATATAACATTGCCAATTTACATTTTTTCACAGCTAAGATTTGGAATTTCACCAAAAGTGAATGTAATCTCGGTTTTTGTAACAATGTTTACTTTATTTGTTATTGTTTTAATTATTGCATCAAACAAAATATATAGTAATATTAAGAATAAATATTAATAAAAAATAAATATTAATAAAGAAACAGTTATTATTGAATAATAATAAATATTAAAATACTATAAAGAAAGGGTAAAAATGACAAAAAGACATACAGTCTTAAAACAACTAGTAAAGCTAAACGTGATAACTTTATTAGCCCTACTAATAATATCATCAGTCTTTTTTATTGGAATTTCAAGCTGTAAAATAGGCACTCCAAAAGAGCTTACTGTTTATGTTTGGGAAGGTTATCTTCCAGAGGAGGCTGTAAAACTATTTGAAGAGCAAACAAACATTAAATTAAATATTACCTTTGCAACAGATAATGCTGTAATGCTAACATTGCTAAAAGGCGGTGGAAGCGCAGATATAATAATGCCTACACAAAACCAGGTTAACAGATTTTATGAAGCTGGTCTTGCACAGCCAATTAATTTATCAAAAATTCCTAATTATAAAAATGTGTCAGAAGCTTTAAAAAATCAGCCTTGGTCTAAATGGGACGGTAACTCAATGGGCGCTGGCGATACTTATGTTATACCATATGTTTTTGGTACCAGCGGGCTTGTTATAAATACAGAAAAATACAATGAATCTTTAGATGGTATAGGTTGGGAAGTTTTATTTAAGCCTGAGCTTAAAAAAAGAGTGTCATCTAAAAATGCTCCTGAATCATTAATGCTTACTCTTGATGTTTTAGGCATTCCTCGAGAAGAGCTTTTAACAAATACAACTGAAACATTAGAAAAAGCAAGGGCAAAAGTTTTAGAGCTAAAAGATAATGTTTTAAAATTTTGGGATTCAGGCGCAGAAATTATGGATTTAATGAAAAATGAAGAAGTCTGGGTAAGTCATATCTGGGATGGCGGCGGTAGAAAGCTTTCTACAGTTGATAAAAAATTTAAATATGTGTTGCCTAAAACTGGAGGTCTTGGATGGACTGATACCTTTATGATTCCTTCCTCTGCAAAAAACCCTGCAGGTGCTCATATTTTTATTAATTTTATGTTAAAGCCTGAAATAGCTAGTATGCTTACCACAGAGTCAGGATACACTACTACAGTTGAAGGTTCACTTGATGTAGCAAAAGATATTGATAAAAATTTATATACATTTACTCAAGAGGAGCTTTCAAAATTAATTTGGCAACCAAATTTTTCTGAAGATATAATAGCGCAATATACATCTTTTTGGGAAGAAATTTCAACTCAATAAAATATAATAAAATGTAATAAATAATATTTCCATATATAATATAAATGTACATAAAATAAAATTTAGAGTATATGTGTAATATTATAGAAGTTTCAAATATTACAAAAGCTTATGGCTCTGTAATTGCTGTAAACAATGTATCCTTTAATATAAAAAGAGGAGAATTTTTTTCTCTTTTAGGACCATCCGGCTGTGGAAAAACTACGATACTTAGAATTATTGGAGGCTTTTTAAACCAAGACAGCGGAACAGTCTTTATTGATGGAATTAATATGAATGGAAGGCCTCCCAATAAAAGAGATACTAGTATGGTTTTTCAAAACCTTGCTTTATTTCCACACATGAATGTTGGGGAAAATATTGTTTATGGCTTACGAAAAAGAAACTTAACTGAAAGTGAAATAAAAACTAAATTAAGTCATATTTTAACTATTGTAAACCTTAAAGGCTTTGAAAAAAGAAAGATAAGCCAACTTTCAGGCGGTCAACAGCAAAGAGTCGCCTTGGCAAGGTCTTTAATTATTCAGCCAAAAATACTTTTATTGGATGAACCTCTAGCATCTCTTGATAAAAAACTTAGAATTTCTATGAGAGCTGAACTAAAAGAAATTCAAAGAAAAACAAATACTACATTTTTATATGTTACCCATGATCAAAGCGAAGCACTTACAATGTCTGATAATATTGCAGTTATGAATGAGGGGAAAATACTGCAAATAGGCACTCCTGATCAAATTTATAACTATCCAAATAATTTCTTTGTAGCTGATTTTATAGGGGCTGGAAATTTTATTCCAATTGTAAAAGTTAAAAATTGTAAAGATTTAAAATTTTTCTACAGCAACACTTTAGACAATAATAAGGATAAAAATAATAAAAATAATAGCATTAAAAACAATAGTAATAATAGCAGCAATAATAGCAGCAACAATAATATTAATAATATTAATGGTATTGATAATATTACTAGCACTTTTAGAGAAGACATTGAATTCGACAATAAATATTTAAAAGAACTAGAAGAAGAAAAAAATATAAGCTATTTTTGTATTGAAACTAAATTTGGCGAAAACATTATTTTAGAAAAAAATAATTCAACTTACTTAAATTCTAATCTAAGCCACAATTATAATTTTTTCTTTATTAGACCTGAAAAAATAAAAATTTTACTAAATAAACAGCAAATACATAACAAAAAAATAAATAAATTCTTTGGCAAAATTAAGGACATCACATTTGAGGGTCCAGATGTTAGATTAAAAATTCTTTCTCAAGATTTAGGAGAAATAGTTATTGAGGCAAAAAGTGATGAAATTTATTATAAAAATTTAAAGCAAGAAGATGAAGTTTCGTTTTTTTGGAATATTACAGACGGCTTAATTTTATAATTTGCTCATTGACATTATGTTGATTACCGGGTATTATAATGTATAATAATGTAATACATGTAATATATTCTAACGTAAAGAGGTGTATTTAATGTCAAAAATAATTACCTTTAGGGTTACTGAAGAAATATCAGAAAAATTAGATAATTTATCTAAAGAACTTAAAAGAGAAAAAAGCTTTATAATAAAATCTGCATTGGAGCAATATTTAAACGAATATTCTGATTACCTGATAGCGTTAGATAGGTTAAAAAATAAGGATGATAAAATAATAACTTCAGAAGATTTAAGGAAAGAGCTTGGAATATAATATATTTTATAAGTCATCTGTAAAAAAAGATTTAAGAAAAATAGATAAAAAAGAATTATTAACAATACTAAGCAATATTGAAAATAAGCTAAGGTACAATCCATTAATAGGAAAAGAATTAAAAGGTGAGTTTTCAGGATTGTTCTCTTATAGAATTGGAGACTTCAGAGTAATTTATACAATTTTAGAAAATATTGTATTAATATTAAGAATTAGCCATAGAAAAGATGTTTACAAATCATAAAATTCTTTCTCAAGATTTAGGAGAAATAGTTATTGAGGCAAAAAGTGATGAAATTTATTATAAAAATTTAAAGCAAGAAGATGAAGTTTCGTTTTTT
>JACVJA010000164.1 GCA_015661035.1 Candidatus Calidifonticultor daggyaiensis
AATAATTGCTGTAGATTTTGGCATTAAGTTAAATATTTTACGTTGTCTGAAAAGGGCTGGATTTAAAATTATAGTTGTTCCAGCTTATTCTAAACCTAAAGATATCCTAAAATACAATCCTGATGGCATATTTTTATCAAACGGACCAGGGGACCCTGCAGCAGTCAAATATGCAATTGAGAATATAAAAGAACTGTTAGGAAAAAAGCCAATTTTTGGCATTTGTTTAGGACATCAATTAATGGCTTTATCTTTGGGAGCAAGAACTTATAAGCTAAAATTTGGACATCATGGAGGAAATCATCCAGTAAAAAATTTAACAACAGGAAAAGTTGAAATAACAACCCAAAATCATGGTTTTGCCGTAGACATTAATACATTAAAAAATATTAAGATATCTAGCTACAAAATTACCCATATAAATTTAAATGATAACACTATCGAAGGAATTGAGTATCCTGAAATATATGCATACAGTGTACAACATCATCCTGAAGCTGGACCAGGTCCATATGATTCTAGATACATTTTTAATTTTTTTATAAATTATATTGAAAAATTCAAAAAAGCTTTACAAATTTCATAAAAATGGTTTATAAAAGTAAATTTTAGTAACTTTTAAATACTTAGTTAATTAAAAATTATAAATAAAAATAAATTAGTGAATTAATATAATGTTCCTATAATGTTCTAAATTTAAAATAATATTTTAAGTTTAAAATTTTGTAATTAAATATTAATTATGCCTAAACGAAAAGATATTAAAAAAATATTATTAATTGGTTCAGGTCCTATTGTTATTGGCCAAGCTTGTGAATTTGATTATTCAGGAACACAAGCATGTAAAGTATTAAAAGAAGAAGGATATAATGTAGTCTTAGTTAATTCGAACCCTGCAACAATTATGACTGACCCTGAATTTGCAGATAAAACATATATTGAACCGCTTACTTGGGAATTTGTCGAGAAAATAATTCAAAAAGAAAGGCCTGATGCCTTGTTGCCAACTTTAGGCGGTCAAACTGGTTTAAATATTGCTGTTGCTTTAGATAAAGAAAAAGTTTTAGAAAAATATGGCGTAGAATTAATCGGTGCAACTGTTGAAGTAATAAATAAAGCTGAGGATAGAGAAAAATTTAAAAAAGCAATGTCTAACATTAATTTAGATGTACCTGAAAGTGAATATGTAAATAGCTTAGAAGAAGCTTTAAATGTTAGTAAAAAATTAAAATTTCCATTAGTTGTTAGACCAAGTTTTACACTTGGTGGCATTGGTGGTGGAGTTGCTTTTAATAAAGAAGAGTTTATTGAAATTGTTACAAGAGGTTTAGATTTTTCACCTGTCTCACAGGTTCTAATTGAAAAGTCTGTTGCAGGCTGGAAAGAATATGAATTAGAAGTTATGAGAGATAAAAATGATAATGTTGTTATTGTTTGCTCAATAGAAAATTTTGATCCAATGGGTGTTCATACGGGAGATAGTATAACAATTGCACCAGCTCAAACATTGACTGATTATGAATATCAGAATTTAAGACAGGCTGCTCTAGCAATTATTAGAGAAATTGGAGTTGAAACAGGAGGGTCAAATATACAATTTGCAGTTAATCCAGAAAATGGCAAACTATATGTTATTGAAATGAACCCGAGGGTATCACGTAGCAGTGCTCTTGCTTCCAAAGCAACAGGTTTTCCAATTGCTAAAATAGCAACAAAGTTAGCTATTGGCTATACACTTGATGAAATACCAAATGATATTACTAAAAAGACTCCTGCTTGCTTTGAACCATCAATAGATTATGTTGTTGTTAAATTTCCAAGGTGGGCATTTGAAAAATTTCCTGGAACAGATGTTTCTTTAACCACAAGAATGAAATCTGTAGGAGAGGCAATGGCAATAGGAAGAACTTTTAAAGAAGCTTTACAAAAAGCTATAAGATCTTTAGAAATAGATAGGTATGGTTTAGGTTCTGATGGTTTTAATAATATAAATAGAGAACAGCTCTACTTAAATTTAACTGTTCCAAACCAGGATAGAGTATTTTACATAAAATACGCATTTGAATTAGGAATGCAAATAGAGGAAGTTTATAGGCAAACTAAAATTGACCCTTGGTTTTTAAATAACATTAAGCAGTTGGTAGATTTTGAAAAAGAATTAAAGCAAAAAACTTATAATATTAATATTGAAGAAATTAAAAATCTAGATCATAAAAAAGATAATTTAAGTAAAATCAATGAATTTAAAGAATTATTCTTAACTGCAAAAAAGAATGGATATTCAGATACACAACTATCAAAGTTTTTTAATTGCTCTGAAATTGATATAAGAAATTTAAGAAAAAAATTTTCAATTAATACAACTTTTAAACCAGTAGACACTTGTGCGGCAGAATTTGAAGCTTATACACCTTATTACTATTCTACATATGAAGTTGAAAATGAAATAAAAAAATCAGATAGAAAAAAGATTGTTATATTAGGCAGTGGTCCAAACAGGATTGGTCAGGGTATTGAATTTGATTATTGCTGTGTACACGCTTCTTTTGCATTACATGATGATGGATTTGAAACAATAATGGTTAATTGTAATCCTGAAACAGTGTCCACCGACTACGATACATCGGATAGATTGTATTTTGAGCCATTAACTTTTGAAGATGTTATGAATGTAATAGAAGTAGAAAAACCTCTTGGTGTAATTGTTCAATTTGGAGGCCAAACTCCGTTAAAGCTTGCAATGAGACTTGCAAACGCAGGTGTTAATATTTTAGGTACTTCCCCTGAAAGTATTGATTTAGCTGAAGATAGAAAAAAATTTGGTCAGCTTTTAAATAGTTTAAATATTAAACAACCAGAAAATGGAACGGCTTTAAGTGCTGAGGAAGCTATAGTGATTGCAAAAAAAATAGGTTACCCTGTTTTAGTAAGGCCTTCTTATGTGTTAGGTGGCCGGGCAATGAATATTGTCTATAGCCAAGAGAGTTTAATAAATTATATAAAAGACGCATCTATGGTTTCTAATGAAAAACCAATTTTAATTGATAAATTTTTAGAAAATGCTATTGAGGTAGATGTTGATGCTATTTTTGATGGGAAAGAAATTTTTATTGGTGGCATTATGGAGCATATAGAAGAAGCAGGTATTCATTCAGGAGATAGTGCATGTGTTATCCCTCCATTTACTCTAACAAAACCTATATTAGATACGATTATTGATTATACTTATAAAATAGCTAAAGCTTTAAACGTTATAGGCTTAATAAACATTCAATTTGCTGTAAAAAATTCTACTGTATTTGTTTTAGAAGCTAACCCTAGAGCATCAAGAACAGTACCTTTTGTCAGTAAATCAATAAAAGTCCCATTAGCAAAAATTGCAGCACAAGTAATGACTGGTAAAAAATTAAAAGATATACATTTTAATAAAGTAAACTGCCTTGACCTTGATTACTTTAGTATAAAGGAAGCTGTATTACCATTTAATAGATTTCCTGGTTTTGATACTATTTTAGGTCCTGAAATGAAATCAACAGGAGAAGTAATGGGAATTGACAAAAGCTTTGGTATAGCTTTTGCGAAATCTCAAATAGCTTCTAATCAAAATTTACCAACAGGAGGAATTGTCTTTATAAGCGTGAATGAAAAAGATAAGAAAGATATTGTATCAATAGCAAAAAAATTAGTAGATATAGGGTTTACTATAATATCTACAAAAGGCACATCTGAAGTTCTTGAAAAAAACGGGGTCTCCTGCAATTCAGTTTTAAAAATTAGTGAAGGCAGACCTAATATTTTGGATATGATAAAGAACAACGAAATAAATTTAATAATTAATACTCCTGAAGGCGGGAATGCTAGAAGAGATGGTTATTTTTTAAGAACTGCTGCAGTTATGCATAATATACCTTCTATAACTACACTTTCTGCTGCTAAAGCCTTTGTCCAAGGAATTAAGGAATTTAAAAATAATAAAAGTATTGAAGTTAAAAGTATACAGGAATATTAATGAAAGTTATAAATCAAGGATTAAAAGCAAAGATACTTTTAGGAGAAATAGTTTCTAATAAAAAGTATTCTGAAAATTTATATAAATTAGAGATATTTTCTCCATATATATGTAGAAATTCAATAGCTGGGCAATTCATAAATATAAGATGTAGCGAAAGCTTAAATACAGACCCTTTACTTAGAAGGCCTTTCAGTCTTTATGAAATTGATAAGAGATTTAATGTTTTTTCAATATTATTAATGGTAAAAGGAAAAGGTACTTATTTTTTATCTAAAAAGAAAAAGGGTGATTTAATAGATTTTATTGGACCTCTTGGTAATGGTTTTTTAATTAATGAGCAAAAAGAAGAAGTTGTATTATTAGGTGGTGGAATAGGTATAGCACCATTATTTATGATTTGTAAGGAATTAATAGCAAATACAAATGATATAAAAATTGACTTTATTGCTGGATTTAAAAATGATGAATTCTTTTACTGGCAAAATGATTTAAATAAGATTTTAAAAAATTTTAAAATTTTTACAGAAGACGGTTCTTTTGGAATAAAAGGTTTACCAATTGATTATGTTAAAGATAATATTAATTTATTTTTAAATAAAACTATAATATGTTGTGGCCCAAAAGAAATGCTTAAGGAAATTCAAAAAATTTTTAAAAATAAAAATTCTGATATATATGTGATTATGGAAGAAAGAGTTGCATGCGGTATAGGAG
>JACVJA010000165.1 GCA_015661035.1 Candidatus Calidifonticultor daggyaiensis
AGTTTTAACCTAAAAAGCTTGCGGACTATACCGCCGGTAGGGAATTTCACCCGACCCTGAAAATTTATTAAGCAAATTTATTATGGACAATTTTATTTTAAATTATTATAAAAATTATATAGCATTATAAGAATAAATAAAAATAAATCAATTGTTTATTATAAATTTTTAGCATTAAATATTATGTGTTAAAAAATAAATTAAAATGTGGCAGGTGGTTATAGAAAAACTTAGTTTTATAATTTATTTGTTTTTAGGCTATTTATTAATAAAATTAGAATAAATTGTTAAAATTAACCAAGCTTGAAGACAATATAAATTATATCCTAGCTATATACAAATTATGTTAATTTTGAAAATTATGAAAAAGGATTGCAAAATGACTCTTAAGCCAGAAAAATTAAATAAAAGTTACAAGATTTCAGCATCTATATTAGACTGCAATTTTTTAAATTTATCTAATGAAATAGACAAAGTATTAAAATTAGGAGTAGATTGGCTTCATTTGGATGTAATGGATGGTGTGTTTGTACCAAATATTTCTTTTGGGCAGAACATTATAAAATTAATTAGAAATTATACTGATGCATTTTTAGACTTACATTTAATGATTAGTAATCCATCTAAAAGTCTTGAAAGTTTTATAGCCTTAAAACCCGACCTTATTTGTATTCATGTAGAACAAAGTACACACTTAAACTATGATTTAAATAAGATTAAAGAGGCTGGTATTAAAGCCGCGGTAGCTTTAAATCCCTCAACTCCATTATGTTTTATAGAAAATGTAATACACATTGTTGATATGATCTTAATAATGACTGTAAATCCTGGATTTGGAGGACAAAAGTTAATTAGGGAATGTTTGACTAAAATTAAAAACTTAAGGAAAATTTTAGATGATTATTATGTAAGTTTTGAAAAAGGCAGAAAGAGATTTGTGGACATACAAGTTGATGGAGGAATAAATGTAAATACTGCAAAAGAAGTAATTGAATCTGGGGCCAATGTGTTAGTATTGGGAACTTCTATTTATAATGCAAACAACCCTCAGGATACTGTAAATGATATTAAACGTTGCTTTGGTAAATAAAAATAATTAAAATTTGGTAATTATAGAAATTATTTTTTGTAATAAAAAAATTAAAATTAATACTAATAAGAATTTAAAGTTTTTAATATTTTATCTTTGAAATTATTAATTTATTTTTTAAGCTATATAATTATTTATATCCCATAATTTGTAGTATGGTAAGAATATAACATCTGTATTATTTATTTTTATAAAGTTTATATAGTTTAGGTTTATAATAAAAGCCTTTTTAGGCTTGTATTTATTTATAAAACTTTTAAAGGACCTTGAAATAACTGGCGTTGAATTAAAAATTTTATATTTTACTTCTACAGGAATATAATCAGTTCCTAGAGAAATTATAAAATCAACTTCAGCTTTATCAAGTGTTCTCCAAAAGTTAATTGTTGTGGTACTATTTGCAAATATATCTTTTAGTATGTTGTAAATGAAATTTTGAAATAGAAACCCTATATCAAAAATATCAGCATCGTTGAATAAATTTAATACATAATTTCTAAAACCCAGATCTTCAAAATAATATATGGGTGATTTAGTAATTTCTTTTCTAATGTTTTTAAAAAATGGTTTAACTTTATTTATAATAAATGTTTTTTCAAGATACCATAGATATTTCTTTAATGTTTCAATAGATATGTTTAATGTATTTGAGTATTCTGAATAATTAATTAATTTTCCAATTTGTGATGCAAGCATTTTTATAAGTTCTGATGTTTTTTCAGTTTTTTGAACATTTAAAAGAACCACTAAATCTTTTTCTATATAACTTTGGTAAATTTCATTCATTTCTTTTCTCTTTTCAAAGATAGTTTCAGTAGTAATTATTCTTGGGTAGCCGCCAAACCGTAAATATTCATTTAGTAATTCTAATAATTTATTCTGCTCAACTTCAAAAAATTCAAAAATTCTATTTTCATATTTATATTGAGTCCTATAATTTACGAACTCAAGAAAGTTTATAGTTGATAATTTAAAAACTCTTTTTCTTCCAACAAGTGATTCATGAATTTTTTCTTTTAGCTCAAGGCTGCCTGAGCCTGAGACAATAAACTTATAATTTAAGTTAAGGTCATAAATGCCCTTTAAAAACAAACCTGCATTTTCTTTTCTTTGGATTTCATCAATAAAAACATAGCCTTCAGAAGAAGCTAGTTCTAATTTTATTTTGTTTAAAAGTTTTTCTTGAGTGGTAAAATGAATTTTATCCAGTTCAATATCAAGATTTAAAAATACTGCTTTTTTACTGTTTGATAAGAGGTAATCCTTCAAGAGAAGCATTAGCGTGGTTTTTCCTGATTGTCTTGGTCCTATAATTAAACTTATTTCTTTTTTTGAAAGATGTGCTTTTAATTCATTTAATAATATTCTCTTAATCATATTAATATTTTAACACGATATTTTATAAAATCAAGTTTTATATTTATTGTATTTAAAACTTATTTTAACCAAAAATTTTAAAATTATAGTCTGGCGGAGTAGATTTTTATCATCATAGCTATATTTTTTTAAAATAATTATAATAATTATAAATAAGAATTAACTTAAAATAGTCATAAAATTTATGAAATTTTCTTTAAATTTTAAAATTTTGATTGTAAAAAGATGAATTATAAACTATAAACTATTATTAATACATTTAGTTATAATGAATAAAACAATTGCTATTGATTTTAATTTTTAATTAATTATTAATTTTATAAAAGGAGGGTTAAATTATGCTAAAAAAATTTAATAAAAAATTAACTATAATATCTACTTTTATTGTCTCTTTTATAGTGTTATTTTTTGTTTTTTTACCTTCAATATATGGTTTTACTGTTAAAGGTGGTGAAAATATAACAATTAAAGAAGATATAAATGATGACCTTTATATTTCAGGCAATAGTGTTTACATAACAGGACAAGTTTCTGGGGATTTGGTTGCTGCAGGAGGACAATTAAATATCAATGGTCCAGTAAGCCAAGATTTAATTGTTGCGGGCGGCCAAATAAATATAAATTCTGATATTGGCGATGATATAAGAGCAGCCGGCGGCACAATAAATATTGATGGTAATATAAAAGGCGATGTTGTTATTGCTGGGGGACAGTTAAACATATTAGAAGGTACAATTATTGAAGGTGACCTTGTTTTAATGGGTGCTAATGCTTCAATTTATGGCGAGGTAAAAGGAAAAGTATTAGCTTCTGGAGGCCAAATTAAGCTTTCTGGCAAGGTAGAGAATAGTGTAGAAATAAGTAGTGTTGGAACTCTTAAAGTTGATGATAATGCACAAATTTATGGTGATCTTATCTACTCATCAAGCCGAAAAGCTGATATCTCTCCAAATGCAAAAATTACTGGTAATGTAGAATTTACTGAAATTGACAGTAAAGCAAAAGCAGATAAAATGGATAAATTTAAAGGCCTTAAAATTTTTGGTGTACCATTTGGATTTTTAAGTGTTATTTTTGGTGCATCAATTGTGGCAAAAATAATATCTTTTATTAGTATTTTTGTATTAGGAATAATTCTGTTAATACTTATTCCTAAAGTTTTTAATAAATTTAATGAAAGAATGAGGACAAATCTTGGTTATTGTGTTGGTGGGGGTGCAATATCATTATTTGGCATTCCAATAGCTATATTTATTATTATTATTATAAGTTTTATTTTATTTTTAACTGTTTTGGGTTCTGCTGTTGGCTTTGTATTAACTTTGGGTTCACTGGTTTTATTAATAGCTTATCTTCTTGCAATTTACATTAATACTATATTTTTAGCATATTTATTAGGCAAAGTAATTCTTTCTAAATCTAGTCTTAACTTAGATAAGTATGGTTGGCAGGTATTAGCTTACTTTATAGGGCTAGTAATTATAATGATTATTTATGCTTTACCATTTATTGGATGGATTGCTAGATTTGCAGGAATATTATTTGGTTTAGGTGGAATTACTATGATTTTAAAAGATCTAATATTTAATGCGTGTTCTAAGCAAAGCTAATAATTATAATCAATTATAATAATATCGTAATATAATTAGATTAAAGTAAAATAACAATTACGATAAGATACATTATTATAAAGCCGTTCTCTAATGAGGATCCTTTCAATGCGATTGGTGTAGATGTGTTTTTTAAGCTTGTTTCGTTAAAACTTGCCTTGGATAAGGGGCTTGATCCTGATCACCCTGCCGGACTTACAAAAATTACCCATACCTTCTAAGGAGGACAAGATGATGAATCTGTTATATATATGTGCTTTTGTATTTTTCTTTACATCCTGTTATCATCATCCTGTGAAGGTATCATCATGTAAGGAAGAGGACAGGTCTCAGATAAAATGCCCACCAGGGGAGATACTGGTGTGTAAGAGGATTGATGTGAAGGAGGTTGAGATAAAAAAAGTCGAACCTCAAAACATAGATTTCTCTGATTTCCCCATGGATGAGGGTTTTAAAAGGGCTCTGGATTTGAATATTTCATATCTTTCAAACCTAAATAAGGATTTTCTCTACACCATAGGGGATAGAAAGGTTCAAAAGGACACATTGCTTAACACAACATTAAAGCTTAAGGAGATCCTTCTGGGATCAAAAACAAAAGAGGAGGTTAAAAAGAAGATTATTGAAAGTTTTGATCTCTATGAGG
>JACVJA010000166.1 GCA_015661035.1 Candidatus Calidifonticultor daggyaiensis
AATTTAAAAAATATAAATAATTATTTAAAATCTTAATTTTGGGAAAGATATTGAGAATATATTGAATATCGTTTTTTATATCTTCTGTTGAACATTCTAAATTTAATTTTCTTTTGATATAATTTTCATTGTAAGGAATATAATTTTTTGTATCTCCAGCAAGCAATAAAAGACCTAAAAAAAGTAATTTTTGTCGGTCATTAAGCATATCAGTAAATCTATAATCGGATAATAGCTCTAATTTAAATTTTACCCAAAAAAAATTTTCACTTTTCATTGCCACCCCCTTTTTTTAACAAAAATGCCCTTATTTTCTGCTTCATTTTAAGGCATAATCTCATCTTATTCCAACTTTATTATCTTTTTTTGCCAATATTTTACTTCTTTTGCTTCTTGAGGGGGTATTTTTTTGATAATATATTTTCCTGTTATTAGCCAATTGCCACAAATAATATTTTCTTTACCTTCAACCATTGTTTTTATTTTTTCTTCTATTTGTTGATATTCTTTATACGCTTCTTTTAACTCTTCAAGCCTATTTAATAACATTTCAAGCTCTTCATTTTCTATAATTTGCATACCTTCAGCTCTTTTTAAATCAGGTAAACAAATATGTTTAAATTCGCATTTCATACATATTTCTATATCATTTATTCTTTCTGGAAGAGTATTATCTTTTATGTGTTTATTTATTCTTTCGGCTTTTTGCAATAAACTTTCACAATAATCATAATCAAGTGTTACCCAAATTTGTTTAGGAACAAAAGTTAATTTATTTTTGATATAAAATAAACCCATTTCTTGATTAGAGAGATAAAGATAAAGTTGTAATTGCGCTGGATAGGCTTTTATCCAGCTGTCTTTTGCCTTTAACATATCTTCAGCTGTATTAATTTTATCAAAATGAAAAGGTGAAATACCTTTTATTTCACAAGGATATTTTTTACCATCATAAACTAAAATAGCATCTATATGTCCTGTAATCTCTGTATTTTTATCTTCAAAATCCCTTCCTTGATTAGTTACAGTAAAACCTGCATCAGCAATCTCTTGCAACGCTAATTTTTCAATTAATTTTCCACCGTCAAAAATAAATTCTCTTTCTATAGGCGGAAGTTGCGCTTTTTCCCAACAAGTTCTCCAATATACCAAACAACGCTCACAAGGATGTCCCAATTGTGATGCCCTATTAGACCTTACAGGATAAACTCTTTGAGCAAGTTTTTTTGTTTCTAAAACTTTTGCGACAATATCAATTTGTGGCATAATGTCCATAAACATTTCACACCTCCTTCTTTTTTTGACAATTAAAGCATAAAATAGCATTATATTTTTTTAAACTATAATCTTTTTCATTATTTTTTACTTCTTTTCCGCAAACAGAACAAACATCAACTTGTTGTTTTTGTTTTAATTCAACTTTTCTTGCATAAATTAACTCTATATTATATTTTTTAAATTCTTCCAGTGGTATATTTCTTAATCCTAAAATTAATTTAACTCCTTCCTTCATTGCATTATGATATGCAGCTATTTTAATATTACTCTCATCTATGTCAGATAATTCTTTTAATTGTCCGTGAACATAACCAAAAAATTTATCTCTTGAACCAGCTCTACCTATAGCTTTTATAATTCTACCACCAAATACAACATCAACCTCAAACCAATACCTATACCATACTCCTTTACTGTCTTCTCCTTCTTCTTTTTGTTCTTTCCAGTTCATAAATGAAATACCTAAAGCAGATGCTATTCTATCCGCTCCAGCTCCAGTTAGACATACAACAGAGCGTTTACCTGTTGGAGAATTTTTATCTTCACTTTCAAAAACTACCCAATCACCAGGCTTTGCAAGTTTTAAAATAGCTTGCCAAATTTTTTGTTTAGCTTCTACAAATTTCTCAATATTATTTGCTACAAAATCTAAATGATTTAAATATTTATCTTTTACAATTTTTGTTTCAGGAAAAGTTTCTTCAATATTTACAATATCATTTTGAAATGTTTCTATTTTTTTCTCTTCCATAATTTTCCTCCTTTTTTTTTCTTTTCCACTCATAACCACACCTTCTACAATATAAAGTGTCAGTAATTCTACGATATAATATATTTTTACCGCCACAACTTTTACATACAGGTTTCATTTTATCACCTCCTTTCTTTACTCAATTAAAGTATACACACATACACTCAAATTGTCAAGTATTTTTTTGTTTTATAAGTATTTGATAATAAATAAGTTATAAATGTTATTTTTTTCTTGATTTTTATTTCGCAAAGTATTATAATAAATTTATGGTGAAAGGTAACTATTACAAAATCAAAACAAAAAAATGGTTTGAAGAGAAAGGTTATCAATGCGAATATTTAGAAAAGTTACAACGCATCTTCACAAAAGACAAAAAAGTTATTTTCATCAAAAAAGATTTATTTTCTTCAGATGGTCTCGCCATTAATGAAAATGAAATTATTTTTTGGAATTCAAAATTAAACAAAAAAAATATTTCTCAAGGATATAAAAATTATTCGGAATTAAAAATCCCAAAAATACCACAAATAAAAAAATGGTTAATTGTTTGGGAGAAATATTCAAAAGAGCCAGAAATAATAGAAGTTGATTAATTATAAAAGGTGGAATAGTTTTATAAATTTTTATATTATTTTTTCAAAAGTAAAGTTTGAAGAAAGAGAAGAACAGATTTTATTATATCGTTTTTTTTGTAATTTAAAATATAGAGAGATAAGAAAACATTTAAATTATAAAATTTCAAGACAACGTATTCAACAAATAATTAATAAATGTATTGAAAAGTTAAAGAAATATAAAATTTCTTATGATGGGTATACTTTTAAGATAATAAAAAAGTAAAAGGTATTAAAAATCCTCTGCCTGCTTCTTCCATAGTATCCCACTTCCAAAATTTACTCCATAAGCCCATACCAATAGATAAAAAAATACTTCTTAAGATAATTATCCAGAAGGGAATACCAGTTGCCAATAATGGTAAAGCAGATAATCCGCAAAATAGACCGTGAGCGTAAAAGTTGTCATAGCCAAATAACTCATCCCAATATGTTGTTAAGGAAGCAAAGAGCAACGCAAAATGTAGTAGGTATGCCCACCACACAAACTTTACGCCTAAAAAATATAAAGTGATAGATGCCACCAAAGGCACACCTAAATCTCTTATCTTGGTATTAAAAGGTTTACCTATGCCTCCTAATCTATATAGTATGGCAGATAATAAAGATAAAGGTAATATAATAGCAAATACCTTTAAATTACAATTAATATTATAGAACATATCAATCTAATTAATCTTATACTTTGCGCAAACAAATCTTCTTTACCCCAATAAGTTCTTAAACTATAAATACTATCGCATAATAACCACATACCTATTAACTTAATTATCATTTATTTTATACTTACCCCAATCCTAAACTTCCAAATCTTTAATCCTAAAAATGCCTTTTCTTTATCGTTATAATTATAATGATATTCAACATTTTGTATAGTTTCCGCTTTTTGGATATTGGTAGTAGTTGGGCGTGGCTTGATATAAACTCTATACACCGCCCACCAAATACCAACAATTACCAGCAATACACAAACAACACTTATAGTCCTTCTAATAGCGTGCCAAACAATCTCCATTCCCGCTTTAATCAAAGGGTTCATTTTATTCTTCCGTCTTTTGTCTTATAATTCCAATAATTGCTATTACTAAAGCAGAAATTGCTCCAATTAAAGCAGAATAAGGTTTTAATACATCTACAAGTCCTGTTCCTAATCCTGTTCCTACCCCAACCATAATAGAAATTAAAATCAATAAAAATTTTTTATTCATCTTTATCTCCTTTTGATTTTTTACCAAAATAAAAACTAACTACCACTAAAACAACTTCACATACAAATCTTCCTTCAATTCTTCCCTGTAAAGCCAAAATCATAAAAGTTAGATAAACAATTAAAGCATAAACAGATGAAGGTTTTAATAAATCTTTCATTTTAACTTATTACACTTGAAAAATGTTTTAAATAAGCAATTATAATATTACAAGCAATTTCAATCATCTCTGTTTCGCTTTCTTGTTCAGGCAATTCAGCAATTAAATGCCTTTCAAGTATCATTAAAAATCTTTTAATAAATTCTTCTTTTTTAATTATCATTGTTTAAAGTTTTAATAAAATCTTTTAAATCATCAATTCTTCTATCAATATGATTTTTTAAATCCTCCATCCTTTTATCAAAAAAATTATTTTGTATATTCATTGCTTGGTGACAATCTATTCTTTTAACATAATTATTTTTTTTGCCGTTTAGACTAATCTTTAAAATAGCCAAAGAAATGCTTACAAGTGAAATTGCTAATCCTATATTAGTTATATCCATATACTCTTAATTTACAAATCCATAACTTGTTGTAACTACTTCTCCACCACTATCTGTATTATAATTGCTTACAAATGGTTGTGCCATATAACTATAATCCATTCCTGGAAGATTATAAGAATATTCCGCCCCAATTATAATCATATCATCCACCCAACCTGAATAAGTAGTCCCACCCCAAGCCTCTGCAATTATTTCAACTACTCCTGCTTCGGTTGGGGTAAAACTAATTGATAGTTCTTCCCAAGTATCTGCTGGAGCAGTCATACTTGCTACTACATCATTATCTACTCCTGCAATTT
>JACVJA010000167.1 GCA_015661035.1 Candidatus Calidifonticultor daggyaiensis
AATACTGATGAAATACCTATAGGCTGTATTGAATGGTATAGAAGACAATACTTGGCAACATTAGACGAAAAGTTTTATATTGGTATTCATAAGGAAAATAGGTGGTATTAATGAGCGAAAAAAATATAAAAACTGATTATATAAAGAAAACAGAAGAAGAAAAAGTTAATGTATGGAAAATAAGATTAAGTGCGGCTAAACAATATATGGAAGAAAATTTTAAAAGCAATGCAGAGAGATATTGTAAATTTTTTAAAGGGGAGCATTGGGGCAGGCTATCAAAACTTGGCCCAAGTAAAGATTTAATTGTTATTAACTATGTTTATTCAATCATAAAGTCTATCATACCACAAACATACTATCAAGACCCATACTTTAATGTAACTGCCACTCATCCTAAATGGCAACAAGCAGAGCAATTAATTGAGAACGTTATAAACTATAAATGGAGAGAATTAAGAATAAAACAAACAATAAGGAGAATACATTTAGACCAACTTATTATGGGATTTGGAGCAGGAAAACTTGGTTATAGTTTTGTAACAGAAAAAGATTACTCTAAACCAAATTTAGATATGGGTTTAGACTATACAGAACTTGTAAAGGAAGATAATGCATTCTTTTTAAGAGTATCACCATTTGATATTGTTTTTGATATTGAAGCAAAGCACTTTTCAGAAATGAAATGGCTTGCAACAAGATTTTATGTTGACTATGAAGAAGCTAAAGAAAGGTTTAAAGGTTATGATGCCAGTAATGTTGATTTGCCTATGAATTCAAATTTAGAAAAAATTTTCTCTTCAAATTTAAGAAACTCATATAAAGACAAATTTAAAAAAGTCGAAATATGGGAGATACAAGATTTAGAGAATGATTACTTTTATTATGTGACAGATGGATATGATAAGTTTATATCAAAAAATAAAAACTTATATGGAATAGGCTTTAATACAAAATTATTTTGGGTTAATGATTGTCCAGACCAGCTTTATCCTCTATCAGATGTTGCCCAGATTGAGGACTTGAATTTGGAATTAGATAAGACAAGAACACAAATGTTAAATCATAGAAGAAAAATACAAAGAAAAATTTTATGCGAAACAAGTGCATTTAAAAATAGAGAGGAATTAAATAAATTTTTAAATGATGAAGATATGCAACTGGTAGAGGTAAAAGACGGAGCATTAACAAGTCAAAAAATAATGATTGTTCAGCCAGGAATATTGCCACCAGAATTTTATAATATTGATAGAATTAATAAAGATGATATTTACCAAGTAGCTGGTGCTGGCGCAAATATGTTAGCATCAGAAGGTCTTGTTCAAAAATCAGCTACAGAGGCAAGCATTATTGAAAGAAATGCTAATATACGAAATGCTGAAAGAATAGATATGATGAATGATTACTGTGAAACAGTAGCAAGAGGGCTACTTGCAATACTACAAAAATTTGATACAAAAGAAAATTCTTTTTATTCACAGGATAAAGAGGCTTGGATAGTTTATACAAATGAAGATATAGCAGGCGATTATACAATTGAAGTTAAAATTGGTTCAATGCAAAGACCAAATGAAGGTATGCAAACAGAAATATTAATGAATGTTCTACCAAAGTTTTTAGATATGATAGATAGTAATGGAACTCCATTATTGAATGCACAAGAAATATTTAAGAATATAATGAAGAAATCTGGTTTTGCTGATAGTGAAATAAAGAAAATGATTAATACCTTACCTACCTCCTCCCCTAATGAGACAGAAATGTCGAAAAATGAGCTACTTGAGGTAGCCTCCAATATGGTAAATCCAACTCAAGGATTGCCATATCCTCAAGTAGCTCAAGGGGTAACTCAAGAGGAAATGCCATATGCAGATAATCTACAAGGTAATAATTTGAATGAAGAATTAATAAGTAGATTAATTCTTGAAAATCAAGGAGGTTATTAAATATGAAAGTTATATTAGTTGATAAAAAATGTGAAAAATGCGGGAATATAAAATATGATGTATTTTTAGATGAAAATACTTATTGTGATTGTGGAGAATTAATGAAACGAATTTACAGCTATAGAAAATATAGTGAATTTGTTCCAGGATTTTATTCACATTTTACTCACGAAGATATTTATATAGATAGCCCAAAAACTTATAAAAAGATGTGCAAGAAATACAATGTTGAGCAAGTTGGCGGGAAAGGTGTTTATGAAAGAAATTATTAAATATAATTATTAAAAACAAAGGAGATAAGAAATGGAAGAAAAAGAAGTCAATAACCTTGAAACCCCCATCAATGAAGAAATTACTGATGGACAAGGTGAAGAGGCTGACAAGATTGAAGAAATAGAGCAAATAACAGAAGATAGTGAAGAAAGCAAAAAAGAAAAGACACAAGAAAAAGGGATACCAGATGACCCTAAACTATTGAGAGCAAAAATGACACAGGCTACACAAAAAGCATCAGAAATTGAAAAACAGTTTATGCAATATAAAGAAAGAGTAGATAAATTGCTATCACATCCAAAGTTTAGGGAAATATATGAAGAAATTGAGAAAGAAAATGTTGGACAAGTTGCAACGCAACCCCAACAAGATGAAATTGAGTTTAATGACCAACAGAGGGAAATATATAATACTCTGAAACCCTACTTACAGAGATTTTTATATGAAGCTGGTGTTGTCCCAAAGCTATCAGAAATTGAACAGTTTACAAAAGCATCCCAGATAAAAGCATTAATGTCTGAGGCAGAAGCGGCTTACGCTAAATTTATTTCTGACCATCCAGAAGCAAAAAATCCAGAAGTTGGTAATGCTATAGCAGAAATAATAAATTCAAGGCTTGATGCAGGGATTAAGATTTCTCTTGATGATGCTTGGGCAATATACAAGTTTCAGACTGCCGAAAAAGAAGCTAAAAACAAACTGACGCAGGAAATGGATTTGAAGAAACAAGCTTCATTACCCAAACCTACAAGCAGTGAGGTTATTGTTCCTACACCTAAAAACTTGACTAAAAAACAAGCAGTAGAACTCGCTTTAAAACAATTAAAACTTTGAAAAGGAGTGATTTAATATGAGCACAAGTGAAGAAAGATTTGATGAAATATTTTCAACAAGTTTAAAAAATTATAGAAATACACTTGCAGACCAAATATTTGATGCTTTACCATTGTTTGACGTTATGAATAAATCAAGCAAAGCTTCAAATGGCGAAAGAGGCGGATTAGTATTTGAAGACAACTCCAATGATATAGTTGTTCCATTGATATATGGGCGTAATACTACAGTTAAGTCTTATAGTGGTTATGATGTTTTTGATAACACACCACCAACAGGTATAGGTAACGCTGTATATCCTATGAAACAAGTATATGGTATATTGTCTATTGATAGATTTTCTGAAAGACGTAATGCTGGAACTGCACAAATCATAAAGCTATTTGAAGCCAGAATGACACAACTTGAAAATAGTTTTAAAGAAAAAATTTCAGAGATGCTATTTGGTGATGGAAGTGGAAACGATGGTAAAGATATAGATGGTCTACAAAAACTTGTAGCTGATAATCCCTCAACTGGGGTTGTTGGACAGATTGATAGAGCAGAAGCATCTTGGTGGAGAAACTATTCTGATAATGGTGCACATACGTCTACTTCGTATGATAACTTAATAGACGATATGAGAACTATGTATTTAAATCTGTGCATAAAGAAGACAACCCCAAATTTTGGTGTTTGCCCATTGGAAATTTATTCAGCTTTTGAGAAAAAATTGTTATCAGAGATAAAATATAACATTGGGTCATCAAATTTATTAAGGGATGCTAATTATGGATTTGAGAATTACAAATTCCATAATGTAGTGTTAACATTTGATAATGATTGCCCCGCAGGTCATCTATATTTCCTTAACACAACATTCTTAACTTTTAATGTTGATAAAGAAACATATTTTGTTAATATGCCATTTAAGAGGGAACATTTTCAAGATGTAAGTAGTGCGCAAATCCTATTATATGGTAACTTAACTTGTTCTAACTGCAGGGCACAAGGTGTATTACATAGCATTACATAATTTTGTGTATTGTTAATTTGTTAAAAGATTTAAAGGAAGGGATTAAATATGCTATTTAAAACAATAAAAAGGGATGGATGGGAAGTAATTGACTGGATAGTAAAAAACGGTGGGAGTGAGCCTATTAGTAGTGGAACTCCTGTATGTTGGGATATAGCTTCGGCTAAAGATGGAAGTGTAGTAAAACCATTAGATGTATTGATGGCTGTTCCAGCTGGAGTAGCGATAGATAATAGTGGCGCACGTGGCAGTTATGATTCAGTAGGAAGAGTAAGAGCTTATGGATATTGCAAAGTCAATTATTCAGGCTCGGCTATCACTCCAGGCGCAGAATTGGTAGCAACTTCAGGAAAGACTTATTTGACTTTAGGTGTAACCTTTGTGCACAATTCTTCAACTGCTGAAGCAGTAAATTTACCTAAAGTATTTGCAGTTGCTGCTACAACAAGCGGCACTACAACTGGAGTTGTGCCTGTTGAAGCATTTGTAAGGGCATTAAAATAAATGCCTATGGGCAAGGTAAATCCTTGCCCATATTTTTTTATTAATTAGGAGGGATATGTTAAAAAGAATTAAAGAAATAATACAAATGGCTAAAACACAAGATGGTGCAATAATGGTTGTTTTGTGTGCG
>JACVJA010000168.1 GCA_015661035.1 Candidatus Calidifonticultor daggyaiensis
AAGAGTTTTAAAATGATTTTTTTTACACCAAATTATTGACATTACCTTTTGGTTTTATTATACAAAACCTTAAATTAAATTATTTTCAGATATTATTAAGTTTTAAACCGGACCCCAGATTTAACATTATTCCTATAATATTATAAGTAATACAAGAATTAAGATTAAAACAATAACGGATAATATAGGAATTAAACACCCTAATGCTTTACCAAGTTTTCTTTGTCTGCCTGAGCGGGTTAAAGGCACCCCTATTTTACGTGATATACGAGATTTCATTGCAGATATACCTAACAATCGTTTCCAAGAAAAACCACCTAAATTCATTTTTAACCACCACCTTTAATGAAAATCAATAACTGCTAAAAACTGGGTTGACAGGTTCGACTTAAAAAAAATATAAAAAATATTTTTAAGTTTTGGGGCTGACCCCAGATTTAACATCATACTATGATAACATTTATTTTTCTTTCTTATATTTCATAAAATTATTTTTAATATATTCTTCCAATAAATTAAATTCTTTTGCTCCTTGTATTATTTTTTCAATATAGCCATCTCGTGGATTACCTTCTTTCTGGTCAGTTGCTATATAAGCAACTGCTTTAATCCTTTTATTTTGATAATTGATTTCTATATTTTTTCTGTAATAAAAATTTTCTTTTACGCCTTCATAAGAATCCAAGGAATTTAAACAATCATCACACACTTTATATAATCCCCCCTCTACATAGTCATTTGATTCTATTATTGTAGCAACTCCACGAGAATTAATAATAAATTTATAACCGTCAAGAACTGCTTTTCCTAATTTTATTGCATTTGGACAACGGTTTTTCATTTGTAAAGAGTTCATATTTGAACCGTATGCAAAATAATAATATTCCAATATGAAAACCTCCTCTTCTGATAAAATCTATTTATCAAATTCTATTTGCCTTGAATCACATAATTTTTTCAAAATTTTTATAAAATCTTCAAAATTATCAGCAGCAAACTTTGATAAATTATTAGTTAAGGATATATAATCATCATACTTTACTTTTAAATACTCCCATTTCGTTCCTGTTAATTGTGATACATCTTTACACCATTCTATTGCACGGGTATCTTTTAGAGGGACATCTTCATGTTCCCATCCTTTAGTTTCAATTAACCACATTACTACTTTTTTATCAGACAATTTTTGTTCCGCAATAAAATCAGGATAATAATAAGAAATAGCTCCTTTTTGATTTAAGTATTCTATTGAAAATTTTGTATATGTTTCAGCTAATTTTGCAAATTTTTTAATATCTTTTGCTTTATCTAAAAATAAAGCAAAATGTTTTTCAAAATCATTATAACAAGGTGTTATATTAAAAACAGTTTTTTCTAATTCTACCCAATCACGTCGCCAATAAAAACTATCAAGTTCCATCAGACGTAAAGGTTCTTTTTTCAATTTTGATATTGTCTTTATAATACTTTTCTGTCCAATTGATTTTGATAATATAGAAATAATATTTTCTGAATTTTGGGTATTTACCAAAAGCCGCCGAATTTTTTCATCATCAAGATTTACTTCTGTCCCAAAAAAAACAGTTTGAATATATTTTCGGACGATAGGATATATTATTGCAAAGTGTCCATCAATCCGTGTTTCTTTACAAATACGGTTTGTTAAATGGGTTAAAATTTCATTAGCACTTGGAATGCCAGTATCAATAATTACCTGTTTTTGTCCAACTGTTTTTTGAGTTACAGTTTCTACCAAATCAACTTTTGTTATATCTTTGGGAATTTCTAATTTTATTGGATTTGCTGGAAGATTTTTAAGGATTAAATCATTTAATCCCCTAAATTCACGAGTATGTATAGGAGTTAATAAAGGAATTTCAATATCATATTTTTCTTTAACCTTCATTGGATAAATGTGAACACCTAAAGGTGGAGCAGTTTTAGTTGTTCCAATTCCTACACCCTCAACTTCAAGTTCTTTAATAAATTCCTCAAATCTTTGCGTACCTATAATTTCAACTATTTGGATATAATCAGGTCCAACATTTTTCATTAAACGTAAGCCACGACCAACTGCTTGTTCTGGTAAAATATTTGCTTTTGCTGTAAATGGTCTCAGTCCCAAAATTACAGAAACATTTCTGACATCCCATCCTTCACGCAACATCATAACACTTATAATTGCTTTAATTTTGTTATCTGGCAAATCAATAGAACGCGCTGCTTCACGAGCTAAATCAAGGTCTTTCTTACTAACTTCCCCTGTTTTGTCTGTATGAATTAAAAGTAATTGACCTTTACCCTTAAATTCAGACATTTTACTCATTGCATCATAAATATCATCTGCATCATTGGTATTTTCTGCCATTATAAAAAGAACTGGCTTTGTGCCAATTTTGCTATATGCCTTATAATGTTCTTTCCAGCGTGAAATAGCAATATTTATCCATTCTCCATAAGCAACGCTTGCACGAGAATATTTTTTGGGGTCTGCTTTATCTGTTTGGTGAACAATTAATGGGGCTTTTACAATTCTATCTTCAATTGCCTGGGCTAAGGGATAATCACATATTATCCATGGAAAAAATGTTCCATTCTGATCTTTTGGTGTTGCAGAAAAATCAAGTTGCAATGATAAATTAGTACCATACTTTGTTTTTAAATTATCTTTAAGTTTTAAAATAACCTTATACCATTCTAAATCAGTATCATGGACGTGATGCGCTTCATCATTAATTATTAGCAAATCTTTATGCTTTAATATCCTATCCAAAATATTTTCTTCCCATGACCCAATAGCGTCTTTGGGCTTTGGTCCTAATACTTTATCTATTGGATTATTATTCGTAATATTATCTTCTCTTTCATATAATTGCTGAATATTTGTAAGATATAGAGTGCCTTCTGTTGTTGTTTTCCGCGATTCGCCACGCATAATAAAAGTCATCTGCCAATCATGTTTCCATTCAAGTGGAATTAAATCCCATTGTTGAAATATTTTACCATTTTCAAAGTCCTCTCTAAGCCGTTCAAAAACAATAACATTTGGCGCTATTATTAAAAATGATTTACTTAATGCTGATTCATTTTCAAATTTTTTATGAAAATAAGACCATACAACTGCCATTGCCATAACCAATGTTTTTCCAGAACCAGTAGCCATTTTAATTGCATATCTATAGTGGTCAGATGCTGGTAGCTCCTGATGTGCAATAAGACCTGTCTCTGGCACTCTCCTTACCAAAATCCGTTTATTCCTTGCATCTTCTTCTATTTTTTTTGTTGTTGCAAATAAATCATCCGGATATGCTTTTGAATCCATATATTTAAAAATCAAATCTGCTGCATCTTTAATCTTTTTAACTTCATATAGGTAAATAATGGTCTCTATTGCTTCCCGCTGTGCAAAATAATATTTAAATGGTTCTCCATTTTCAAAGTAATGATTGTCTTCAAACCACCATTCTAATAATCTTAAAGATGTTTTTGATATACCACCAGGAGACTTATATCCACTATCTCGCCATATATCTACTTCTTCCCGAATCTGGTTTACTAACAATGTTTTACTTGGACGGCGATAATTTTCAATATTATAGCCACCTTTACCATCTTTTACTAAATGCTTTGTAGGAACAGAATAAGGATCACGATTTGGAACTTCTGGTAATCTCTGTTCTAACTCTATAATTGGTTTTACTAAAGAATGTTTTGCTTTTTTTATTTTAGCCATTATACTTTTACCTCTAACAATTTTGTGGTATCATTCCCAAAAATATCAATTACTTTTACCATTATAAGATGTTTTCCTTTTTTCTCGTATTTATGGACATCAGATTTTAATAACAATGTTCTATCTTTACGTGTGCGATATGATTGCCACATATTATGAAATGTGTCCTGATTCCAGTCCCAATCAACTGCCCAGTAATCAATATAGTCAGACCATTTTTTTATTTTATTTCGGACTTCTTCAGGGATTAAATCCAGATTTGGAATTGCAAAATCTTTTAATTCTACTACAAATTCATCATATTTATTTTTTACAACTTCTGCTTCTAAATATGCTAACTCATAAAATTCTATGTCACCTTTTTCTACTGCCCTTGGGTCCATTACATCACGTGGAATATAAAATAATCGCAAATTCACTCCACTGGCTTTGGCTTCTTTTTCTATTATATCATGGAGCCCCATTTCCCACTCCCACCCAAGAATATCCAATGCATCCTGCTTTACTTTTTTTACTTCTGCAATTGCTTCCTGTATTTCTGATAAGGTAACTGGAGAATCAACTGAACCAATATGAATCAGTCGCTTCCCTTTTTTACCATGAATATGCATCATACCGGTTATTGGTTCTGCATTGTATAATTTTAGTATGAACTGGATATATTCATAAAATGGCTCCTGCTCATCGCTACGTTTTTTAAATGTAACTCCCTGCCAGTATTGTCTCTCATATTTGCCAAGATTTTGAACCACAAATGGTTTACACCCTTCTATATCAAGTAAACGTTTTCTTGTTGTATGAATTGCAAATCTACCAATATCTGCCATAATCCATCGTCTACCTAATTTTTCTGCTACTACCCCAGTAGTCCCCGAACCACAGAAAAAGTCAGCAACTAAATCACCTTCGTTGGAAGATGCTAAAATAACACGTTCTA
>JACVJA010000169.1 GCA_015661035.1 Candidatus Calidifonticultor daggyaiensis
AAATAATAAATAGACCAAAAAATAAAAAAAATAATATAATTATTAGTATTTTTATATAATTTTTTAAGTTTATTTTGTCTAATAAACTCCATAAAATCGAAATTCCTAAAATCATATAAACAAAGCTAAAAATAATAAGAAGATTAATACCAACAATGTAAAATAACTCATTAACATTTTTATAAAAAGTAGCTAAAACTATTAAAATAATTGCAGTAATTATTCCCCAGCAAAAATACCAAGGTAAATCCCAGTCTTTAAATGGCGACAATGGCTTAATTTTTAAATCAAACTTTTTTAAAAAATAAGAACTAAAAACATAATTAAAAAAACTAACAAACCCAAAATAAACTACTGCAAAACCCGGGAGTATTTTTGGTATAAATTTTAAAAAAGAACGTGTAATTTCTATTACCTCATTCATTTGGCTGCTACTAATAGCAAACATTTTTTTATACGCTTCAAACAATGGATCTTTATCGAACTCTTTTATATAATTATTGTATGTTTTAATAATTTCAATAAATGTATTTTTTTGGGCTATTGCAGAATCAATTAAGAAATACAAAAAAACTGCAATTATAAATATAAAAAAAGTTACTATTAATATCTGTTTTACATTAATGTTTTTAGCTAAAAAAAACTTATATGCGTATGATACACTTACAATTATGATAAAGAATACTAATGCAAAATTATAATTAAAAATTAAAAATATTATAATTCCTGATACAGCACAAATATAAAAATCTCTAATCCTATTTAAACAAAGTAATAGGGTTGAGGGTGCAGAAATTAATGCGACAGCAAAAAAGCTAAAAAAGGGTAAAAAAATTACTACAACTGAACATCCAATTGTAATTAAAACCAAAAATATTAAATTTATCTTTTTATTTTGATTATAATTTTGGTTAAAATTATTATTAATGTAATTATTATTGTTGTAATTATTTATTTTTTCAAAGAACATAATAGTAAAAATAATAAACTAATATTGCTTTCATTGCTTTCATTAAAAAACATTTTAAAATTTCAATTATTATATTGTTTTATTTTATTGTTTTAAAAAATTAAATTTCATTGTCTTGTTTAAGTCCAGTTTAACTATACTGCAACTTTAATTGCTAAAATTATTATCTTTTAAAATAAGGCATTAAAGCCATTTCTCTTGCTCTTTTTATTGCAAGCGCAATCATCTTCTGATGCTGGACACAGTTACCGGTTGACCTTTTTGGTCTAATTTTTCCCTTTTCAGAAACAAATTTCTTTAAAACAGCAATATTTTTATAATCAATATAATCTACATTTTCTTTGCAAAAATAACAAAATTTTTTTCTTTGCTTTAAGTTTAAAGTATTTGCACCTACTTTGTTTTTTTCACTTACTTTTGAATTCTTTTTCTTCAACTTTTACTCCTTAAAAAATAAACTTAAAATTTATAAAAATTATTATTTATTTATTATTTATTTTATTGCTAATATCCTTATTCTAGTTTTACTTATTTCTGGTCTTACTTATGCTTATTTAAACTATTTAAGAAAATAAAATTTCTAAATTAATCAAAATTAAATTTAAATCTATTAAATTAGCTAAAAAGGAATATCATCACCACTAAAATCAATACCATCACCCTCAATCTCTTCAGGAACATCATCTATGCTAACTAATGAAACACCAGGTCTAACATTTTTTTCAATTTTGCAAGTTGCAAATTCTAAACTTGGTGCAACAATATTGGCAATAACTTTATATTCAGTCCTTTTTTGTCCTTGTTTGTCATCCCAATTTTGTTGTGCAAGCCTACCTATAACTATTACTCTATCACCTTTATTTAAACTTGCAGCTAAATTCTCAGCAAGTTTAAACCATGCTACAACATTAAAAAAATCTGCATCATTTACCCATTCACCAGACTCTTTGCTTTGAACCCTTTTATTTACCGCAACTGAAAAACTTGCAACTGGAGTACCATTGGTTGTAAATCTTAACTCCGGATCCCTTGTAAGATTACCAATTAAAGTAATACTATTTACAAAACCAGCTGCCATAATTGCCTCGCTTTTAAAGATTTTTAAATTTTTAACTAATTATTTATTATTGCTCTTTGCTGTTAGTTTTAACAATAAGATGCCTTAATATTTTATCATTTATTTTATTTATTCTATCAAGCTCATTTAAAGGTTGGGTATTAGAAGTGAAATAAACTACAGCATAAAATCCATTTTCTTGATGCTTTATTGGATAAGCTAATTTTCGTATGCCCCAAATATCAGTATTAGTAACTTTTCCATATGATTTTTCAATAACTGATGAAATTTTGCTTAATTCTGCATTAATCGTACCCTCATCTAACTCAGGGTTAAAAATGAGCATCATTTCATAATTTCTCATTAATAATTCCTCCCATGGACTAAATTTTAAAATTAGGTCCTTTACTTAAAAAGGACAGAAGGAAAAATAGATTTATTTAATTTTTACTATAAAGCCTTCCGAACGGATAATATAATAAATATATCTATTTATCAATAGTTTTTAGATAGTTTTTGGAATTTCTGTAGAAGTAATTTTACTATATTTTTCTATTACTAAATCTTCATTTTCATCATAATAAGGATTTATATGTCCAGTATAATTTATTGCAGATATGTAAGGAAAGTCTTTATCAATTACTACAATATTAATGGCGCCTTGTCTTTGTATTAAAGATCTCCAACATTGCGGAGGAATTTGAAGCCAATCAACAAGCAATGCTAGTATTACACCACCGTGTGTTATAACTGCAATGCTGCTTCCTTCAGTATTTTCATCTAAAATGTTATTTATTTCTTTTTTAGCCCTATTTATAAGACTTCCAAAACTTTCCCCACCAGTAGGAGGATTATTATAAGGATCTTTTAACCAATTTTGGTAATCATGAAAATATCTAGCATTTATTTCTTCAAACTTTAATCCCTCCCATAATCCAAAATTTAACTCCTTAAGACCTTCTAAAATTTTAATTTGTAAATTAGTTCCTTCAGAAAGAATTTGCGCAGTCCTTAATGTTCTTTTCATAGGGCTGGAATAAATATTTTTAAAATTTACGTTTTTTAAATAGTTTTTTGCAAGGTAAGCTTGCTTAATACCAAATTCTGTTAATTCAGTATCTAATGAACCTTGGTATTTGCCCTCAACATTGCTATTAGTTTGACCATGTCTTATTAAAAATAATTTTACTCCCATTTTTTTAAAACTGCCTTAAAAAAATTAATTTAAAAAAATTTATTAAATTGATAATTGATTTAAAACATAATTTCTAATTTCACCAACAGATGGAAGATTTTTTACAAGTCTGCCATCTTCAATATACCTTTCAAACAACTCGCTGTAAGGTTTTCCACAATTTTTGCAATTATAAAACGATGCAGAATCATTTTCAAGAATTATTTTATCAATATTAAGTAAAAAACTGTTAGGTATAAAATTTTTAATATTAATATTATCATTATTGTATTTATTATCTAATTTGGATAAGCTGCTTGAAAAAAATTTACTCTCTAATAAACACTTATTACATCTTATAACTTTTTTTGCACCCGATTTTTTACCTCTTTTTGCAATTGGTTTACCATTAATCTCAACAATATCCATAGAAAAGTCTAAAACTCTTGCACCACTGATTGATGTTCCTACGCCAAAGGCATCTACAATATCAGATAAATTAGCAATATCTTGCTCATCAAGCCCTCCACTTGCCATAAGTTTAACATCTTTAAATCCTCTAATATCTAGTTCCCATCTTATTTCTTCAAGTATTTTTTTAAAATTCCCCCTTCTTGAACCAGGGGTATCAAGTCTTAAAGCATAAATGCTATTTGAAAAATGCTGACAAATTCTAATAGCTTCTGTTTTCTCATCATTAAAAGTATCAATCAGCACAATTCTTTTAACATTTTTATCTATGGTCTCGTTAAAAGCTTGAGCAGCATCTAAAGTATCACCAAAAATTAAGATTAATGCATGGGGCATAGTGCCTACTGGTTCTTCAAAAATAGTCTCTGCACCTTTTATTGTTGATACACCGTCTAATCCTGCAATATACGCAGCTCTTTCAACCATTGGTGTTATTGCAGGATGGACTCTTCTTGCACCAAAGTTAAATATAAGTTTATTTTTTGCAGCAAGTTTGCATCTTGCAGCTTTTGTCGAAATTCCGCTGGAATGGCATAAAAAACCTAAAATTGCTGTTTCAAACAATCCAAAATCCAAGTATCTGCCTTCAATCACCATTACAGGTTCTTCCTCTGTAAATATAGTTCCTTCAGGCATACAACTAACATTTACACCTTTAACACCATTAAGCAGATTTAAAGTTTCATGAATACCGCTTAAAACTCCCCAACTATAATTATTAGGAAAACTCTTTAAAAATACCTCAGCCTTTACTAAAGGGTTTTTATTTTTTTTCTTTAATATCTGAAATGTTCTTCTAAAATAAATATCTGAAGTTCTACCATTTTTAATATCATCTGAATTAGCTATATAAAACAAATTATTTTGCACTTCTTTTTGCATTTATTTTTACTCCTATTTTTTACAATATTTAAATTATTTTGCATTGAAGCTTTAATATTAAACTATAGATATTAAACATGGATAGTGCCTATAATTTAACTCTAAATAGTGC
>JACVJA010000170.1 GCA_015661035.1 Candidatus Calidifonticultor daggyaiensis
CCATCTGAAATTTATAATAAGTATGGTGCTGATACTTTAAGGCTTTATATATTATTTATTGGCCCTGCTGATTCGATGGTTGATTGGAGTGATTCTGGGGTTGAAGGAGCTAATAGATTTTTAAAAAGATTTTGGCGTTTGGTAAATGAAAATTTTAATTATGTTAATAAAGTTAAAGAAAGCTTTGCATATAATAATTTTTTAAGACATGTCAAAGAAGGTCTAAATACAGAAATAAATTTTGAAAAAAATAAGGCAGAAAAAAATAATATAAAAGAAAAAAATGATGTAGAAAAACTAATTGAATTAGAGAGAAAGTTAAAAAAGGATTATGTTACAGACAAATTAACTTTGCAAGAAAAGAATTTATTTAAAAAGCTCCATCAAACAATAAAGAAAGTTACTCAGGATATTTTAAATAGATTCAATTTTAACACTGCTATTAGCTCGATAATGGAACTTACTAATTCTACCAGTAAATATATCGAAGAAGTAAAAGAAAGTCAAAGGAATGCTGATTTATTATTTGAGGTATGTTTAAAATTAATTCAGCTTTTATCACCAATAGCTCCATTTATAACTGAAGAGCTATGGTACCTGTCAGGGATGAATCATAGTGTTCATAAACAAAAATGGCCAGATTTTGACCAAAATATTGCAAAACTGGAGACAGTAACTATAGTGTTTCAGGTAAATGGAAAGCTGCGGGATAAAAATGAGCTGCCTATTGACACCCCTAAAGATGAGCTTGAAATACAAGCATTAAATAGTGATAAAATTAAAAAATTTATTGAAGGTAAAAAAATAAATAAGATTATTGTTGTACCAAATAAATTAGTTAATATAGTAGTTAATTAGCAGCTTAGCGGCTGCTAAATTAGTTGCTGCTTAATAATTTAATTACATTACTTTTTTTGTAAAAAGTTAATCATATCATCAGAAACTAAAGGTATTAAATCTTTTAACATATGAGGCATTAAATTATCCATTACTTTTGGCATTAGTTCTGGCATTTGTTTCTGCATATAGTCTGGCATAGGAATTTTATCACTTATTAGAGAAAGCATTTTACCCATTACTTTTGGCATCATTTTTGGAAGCAAAATTGGAAATAGTACCGGGAACAATGGTTTCATTAATTTTAAAGCGCCAGGTATTTTACCAATTAATTTCATCATCGAACCCATTTTAAGGGGCATCGCAGAGATTAGATCGGGCCACATATTTTTCATAATTGATGCAAAGCCTTCTGGAGTCATAAGAGCAATCATTGCTTCAAAAACAGCCCATTGTCTTTGTACTTCAGGTTCTGGTGAAGGGCAGTCATAACCTAAGGCACTAGAAGCAAACCTTGCAAGATCTATAATGTCTAAGTTTAAATTCTTTTTTTGTTTTGTAACTCTAAACTGAAATTCACAGCAAGGACAAAGTGATAATACCTTTTCAGCACCAACATCAACAGCTTCATCAAGCCTAATTTTTCCAACCTCTGCTGCAACTTGTGGTTCTTTAATTAAAGTAAGTACACTACCACAGCAATGAGCATTCTCTTTATTGTTTTTCATTTCTACAAATTCTACATTTGGTATAGCTTTTATTATCTCTCTTGGTGCATCATAAACGCCAGAAGCTCTTCCAATATGGCATGAATCATGCCAAGTAACTCTTATTTTGTCATTACTTTTACTGCTAACTTTAATGGAATTTTTATTTGCGTCTGTCTTTTTTTCTTCTGCTTTTATGTCTTTGCTAATGGCTTCTTTGTTAATAGTGCCGTATTCAGGAAATTTAAAATCATTATTTCTAATTTTTTCAGCAACAACTTCGCTATAATGTTTAGTTTCAATATTATATTTTATACCAACTTTTTTAGCCCATTCAGGATACACCTTTCTCCACATCATATCACATGCAGGGCAAGATGAAATTATAGTGTTTGCACCTTTTTCCTCTACTGCTGATATATTTTTTTTCATAGTATTTACAAAAACATCCCATTTGCCAGCAACAAGCATTGGAATACCACAACAATTTTCTTTATTGCCTAAATAATCAAATTCTACTCCTGCTTCATCAAGTAATCTAACAGTAGAAATGGCGATATCATTTTCAACATAACTTGCTGTGCAGCCTGCAAAATAGACAGTTTTAGCTTTAGCATCAGTTTTATAATGCTTAGAAGCTAAATCATCAGGAAACCACTTATCTCTGTTTTCCCTATAGCCAGCCCAAATATCTCCATTTCGTTCAAGAGCTGCAGCCATCATTTCGAAAGGTGGAATAGTCATTTTATGCTCATCATGGATTAATCTACCCCGCATTTTCATCCAAGAATGTTCAATTGGCAAATTTACAGAACATTTTAAATTACACAATTCACAAGTAGTACAAGCTAAAAATGAATCTATCATTTTTTGTGACCATTTTTCATTCCCTTCTAAATATAATCTAAGCCAATACCATCTTCCTCTTGGGCTTTGACTTTCCCATCCCCTGCCGTAAAACTGGTCACATTCTGGGACGCAATATCCGCATTGAGAGCATGCATATGCATACCATGCAACGTCTGATGGAATATCCTTAGTATTTTCTTTATAAAAATTCTCTCCAATTTTTATTGATACCAAGTTTCCAAGAGGGGTTAGTATTGGTTCTAAAATCTCAACTGATTTCATTAATAAATTTACTTTTTTATCGCCAAAGACTTTACCGGGATTTAAAATCCCTTTAGGGTCTATTTCTTTTTTATATTTCATTAACTTTTGAATTTTTTTATTGCCAAGTACGCTATCAGCTTTGTTTGCAAAATAAAGGCCAGTAGCATAAGCTCGGCCATTAAATTTTTGAGCAATTTTTAGTATTGAAAGGGTTAAAGCAAATACAAAATTATAAGAGAACTTTCTTTCGTCACTTGGTATAAAGCCTAGTATCACAACTTCAGGTTCACCGTTAAGATTTCTTTTAATTACCATTCCTTCTTTAATTATCGGTTGTTTCACTTTTTTCAGAATTTCATCTATAGTGTCAGCTAGTTTATTTAAAGGGATAATAAACTCTGAAGGAACCATACTAGGCCCAAGCCTTTTCACAACCATAGTATTAAAGCGGTTTTCCCATTCATGCTCTGCAATTTCTTTATCTAAAATTTTACCACTAAATTGGTTAGTTAAATTTTCAAGTTCTTTTATTACATTCGTGGAATCTTTTTTAAAAAAAGCTATAGTAGCAATAAAACTTTTTGGAAGAACAATTTTTTCTATTATTTTCCCACTTGATTTATGCTCTTCAGAGTTGAATTTGGGGGGTGTTTGGTTTTTTAAGTCTGCCATTTTTGGATTGATAAAAGTTACTGACCATAAAGGTAAGTTTTTATCTATTAGAGCAAATAAAAATTTTTGTAAATTTAAAATTTCGTCAAAAGAAATTGAACTTACTTCAATTTCTTGTTTTTTCATGACCTCTAGTGTTACCTGGCTTATAAGACCTGTAATGCCTTCAGCTTCAGAAATCAAATCTAATTCATTTTTATTAAAGTTTTTGACTTGACCATTTGGCAGAACTACTCTTGCGCTAACAACATTTTCTCTAAAAAAGCCATACTCAAATGAACCAATGCCAGCCCCACCCTGCGCAAGCCAACCGCCAACAGTAGAACCTGGATAGCTTGATGGATATAATTTTAAGGTTAATTCTTTTTCGTTTAATTCTTTATCCAGTTTTTCCCAAATTATTCCTGGTTGTACTGTTGATAATAAATTCTTTTCGTCTATATTTAAAATTTTGCTCATTCTAAAAAAATCAACAATAATACTTCTTTTTACCGGAAGTACACCACCATAACCAGATGTGGCTTTGCCGCGGGGTACCAATGAAATATTATTTTTATTTGCCCATTTTGTTAAAAAAATTAATTCTTCTTCATTTTCTGGTTGAACAACTGCCTCTGCTATATTTTTTCCTATGAAAGGTTTTATTAATTTAGGCATAGATGCTATATCGTGGCTGTATAATTTTCTTTCAATTAGATCAAATGATACTCTTTTGTCAAACTTATTTATAAGCTCATTTTTTGCTTCAATCTTCATTTTATTTTCCTTTTTAAATTTTGTTTGTTTATTTATTTATATGAATATCTAAAAAGTATTTTTTAGCTTAAATATACTTTAAAGATATATTAAGTATTAAATTTTATAATAAAATTTTATAATAAATATTTCAATCATTATGATTTTTTAAGATTTTTTCTCTAGCTTATTCATTCATCATAGAAATTAAAATGTAAATTTAATGCCAGTTTTTTAAGAGGCTTTTTAAGTATTTTAATAATGATATACATAAATTATTATAATATATGTATATACTAATATTAATTAATTTTAATTTTTGTTTTAATTTTGTCAAGTTTTTTTAAAAAATTCGTAAATTTAGCATAAATAATTATAAAGATTGTTAATTATTAATTATTAATGTTATTAAGTTTTTTCAAACATGAAAATGATAAAAATTGGCTATAAAGTCTTAATAAAAGCTATAAATAAATCTCTATTTTTTATTGCATTATTACATATTTATGCTATTATGTATTTATGTATATATGGTAAAAATTATTTTTAATTTAAACTCTTATTAAATTACTAATAGTTTATTAATAAACACT
>JACVJA010000171.1 GCA_015661035.1 Candidatus Calidifonticultor daggyaiensis
ATCAAGATTTAATTATGAAAAACGATAATTTTAAAAAGGAGTTAAAATTGGAAGAAATAGTAAATGATATTTCAAAAGTTGACAATGTAATTGAAAGATATGGAAATAAAAAAGAGAACTTAATTCAAATTTTATTAGAATTTCAATCTCAATATAATTGGCTGCCTAAACATATTTTATTTTATTTGGCAAAAAAAATGTCTGTTTCCTTAACACAAATATATAGTATTGCATCATTTTATACTTTCTTTAATTTAGAACCAAAAGGAAAATATTCGGTTGTTGTATGTGCAGGAACTGCTTGTCATGTTAGAGGTGCTAATAGTTTGCTGCAAAGAATTGTTAATATTTTAAAAATAAACCCAGGCGACACGACTCCAGATTTAAAGTTCTCACTTGACACAGTTAATTGTCTAGGTTGTTGTGCTTTAGGGCCAGTTATGATGTTTAATAAGAAATATTACAGCAACCCATCTGCAAAGCAGCTTGAAAAATTGTTTAGTTCTGTTTAATCTTTAATATTTTTAACTTTAAAAGTTAGAGTTTTTAAATATTCAGTATTAGGTATTAATTATTAAGTATAAAGTACGTAGTAATGTTTTTTTATATATTTTATTTTTAAGTATTAGCGTCGAAAGATTTTTTATAATAAGTTTAGACTGGTAGATTTAAGATGTTAAAAAACACTTGAGGCTTTAACAATCGGCTATAAAAATAATTAGAAATAATTAGATAAAATTAAAATTAGATTAAATTAAATTTATATAAAATTAAAATTAATACTAAAAAAAATTAAAGTAATAAAGTGGGGTAAACATGGAAGAAAATAATACTCAACATAATAATATGGTAAAAGTCTTAAAAAGCGTAAAAGATTTAAATCAATTACGAGAAAAGCTCTTAAATGAAATTCAGGACAAAAAGATAATATCTATCTGTTCTGGAACAGGCTGTAAGGCTTATGCCTCAGATGAAATTTATTGTTCTATAAAAGAAGAAATTAAAAAGATAGCAAAGAGTAATCCAGAAAAAGTTAAAGATATATTATTAAAGAGGACTGGTTGTCATGGTTTTTGTGAAAATGGTCCTATAATAGTAATATACCCTGAGCAAATATGTTATATTAAAAGCAAAGTTGAGGATGCAAAAGAAATTCTTGATTCTACTCTTGAAGGAAGAATTATTGAAAGACTTCTTTATAAAGATGAAAACGGTATTCCTATAGAAAAAGAAGGTGAAATACCTTTTTATAAATATCAAAAAAGAGTTGTTTTAAGTGATAATTCTAAAATAGATCCAACAAGTATCGAAGATTATATTAGAGTTGGCGGTTATAGCGCTTTAGCAAAAGTATTGACTAGTATGACTCCAGATGAAGTTATTGAAGAGATAAAAAAGTCGAATCTTAGAGGACGTGGTGGCGGTGGTTTTCCAACCGGTTTAAAATGGGAAACAGCAAAAAACGCAAAGGGGTCAACAAAGTATGTAATTGTTAATGCAGATGAAGGTGACCCTGGTGCTTTTATGGACAGAAGCATTTTAGAAGGAAATCCACATAGCGTTTTAGAAGGTTTAATGATTGCTGCCTATTCAATTGGTTCAAATGAAGGCTTTGTCTATGTTAGGCAAGAATATCCTATTGCAGTTAGCAATTTGGCTAAGGCAATTAATCAAGCTGTTGAGTATGGTTTGTTGGGTGATAATATTTTGAACTCTGGATTTGATTTTAATGTTAAAATTCACCGTGGTGCTGGTGCCTTTGTTTCTGGTGAATCAAGTGCTCTTATGACAGCAATTGAAGGATTTGTTGGTGAGCCTAGATTAAAATATATACATACTGCAATAAGTGGATTATGGGGAAAACCTACAAATTTAAACAATGTAGAAACTTATGCTAACGTTCCGCATATAATTAATAATGGTTCAGATTGGTTTTTAAATATAGGGACAAAAAATTCCAGTGGAACAAAAATATTTTCTTTAGTCGGTAAGGTTAAAAATACTGGACTAGTTGAAGTACCTATGGGGATAACCTTAAGGGATATTATATTTAAAATTGGCGGTGGTGTTAAAGACGGAAAAAATATAAAAGTGCAAACTGGTGGTCCATCTGGAGGCATTATTCCAAATGATTTGTTGGATTTACCTGTTGATTTTGATGAATTAACTAAAGCCGGATCAATGATGGGTTCTGGTGGTATGATTGTTATGGATGAGACTGATTGCATGGTTAATATTGCAAGTTACTTTATAAATTTTTTAGCAGATGAATCTTGTGGTAAATGCGTGCCTTGTCGTGAAGGCTTAAGACAAATGACTTTTATATTTAATAGAATTACTAGAGGTTTAGGTACTGTTGAAGATTTTTCACTTTTGCAAGATCTTTGTTTACTTTTAGAAAAGGCTTCTTTATGTGCTTTAGGTTCAACTGCTCATAATATAGTGAAAACAACATTAAAATATTTTAAAGATGAATATGAGGCTCATATTTATGACAAATCTTGTCCAGCTTTAGTATGCAAAGAGTTGATTTTTTATAGTATTGATCCAAATAAATGTTCAGGCTGTCTTTTATGTGTTAAAAATTGTCCTGTTGGGGCAATAAACGGAGAACCAAAGAAACCTCAGGTTATAAACCAAGAATTGTGTATTAAGTGTGGAGCCTGCATAGAAGTTTGCCCAGATAAATTTAATGCAATTTCTAAAAACACTGGTATTGGTAAAACATTACTTATAGCTGAAAAAGTATAAAATTAATATAATAAAACTTTTAAATTAATTAAAATTATAAAAAATTTTTAAGAATGGAGTTATATAATGCGTGATAAAATTAAAATATATATTAATAATAAGGAGTTTGAGGGAAACTTAAATGAGACAATTCTAGATGTAGCTAAAAGAAATTCTATACACATTTCTACTTTATGTTACCATGAAAAAATTAAACCACATGGTGCATGCAGACTTTGTCTTGTAGAAATTAAAAAGCAAAGCAAATCCAGGCTTGTTGCATCATGTGCTTATCCAATTGAAAATGATTTATTGGTTTTTACAGAAAGTCCAAGAGTTGATGAGGTTAAAAAAAATTTGACTGAGCTTTACATGGCAATTTATCCATACCATCCTGAAATAATTAAACTAGCAAAAAAGTACAATATTACAAAAACAAGGTACCATAAATTAAATGAATATTGTATTCTTTGTGGATTATGTGTTAGATATTGTGCAGAAGTAAAGGGTCTTAATGCAATAGGTTTTGTAGGCAGAGGCATAAATAAAAAAGTAACTTTTGTTCCTGATTCTTCTTATTTTAAACACTGCATAAATTGTATGGAATGTTCTGATATTTGTCCAACTGGTGTTTTTCCTTCTAATTTTGGCATTGAAAGAATCCCACAAGTGTCTGATTCATGATAAAATATTTTTTATATTTTTTTATAAGAAAAAATATTTTATTCGATTAATAATAATTTTATTAATCAAATATTAATATCATATTAATATTGCCATATTAATGCCATATTAATTAATTTTACATTTAATTTATTGATATTTTTAGTGAACATTTTTAATATCATATTGTAAATAGTGTTACTAATTTTTTTATTTTTTTGTTATAATTCAACTTAGTTTTAATAATAAAAAATTTATTCGGGGAGGATAAATGAAACCATTATTATTTGCTTCAAACAGATCTTTTTCAGGCAAAAGTTCAGTTTGTGTTGGGCTTGGTAAGATCCTTAAAGAAAAAAGTTTTAAAATAGGTTATTTAAAACCAATTTGTATGCTCCCTGAAAAAGTTGGAGATTGTTATGTTGATGAAGATGTAAAATATATAATAGATATATTAGACTTAAAAGATGATATAAAATATATTTGTCCTTTAATTTTTACTGACCAAACTTATGATAAAGCTTTAAAAGAAAAAATTGATGAAGTTAATATTGACTATTTATCACCGATAAAAAATGCATTTGATGCTTTAGCTAAAGGCAAAGATATTATGCTAATTGAAAGTGCAAGAAATTTAACTTACGGTTCTTTTGCTAATATTTCTTCTAAAGATATTTGTCAGGCAATTAATGCTAAAGTAATTTTAATTATGAAATACGAGGATGATGTAATTGATAAGATTCTTCATTTTTGTAGCTATTTTGATAGTAATTTTGGCGGAATAATAATTAATATGATACCAGTTGAATTTAAGGATAGAATTAATAATTTAATAATACCTTTTTTAAAAAATAAAAATATAAAATTACTTGGTACAATTTATTCAGATAAAGTATTATCTTCAATTAGTATTGAAGATATTTCTAAATATCTTGAAGGTGAAATATTGTGTGCTGAAGAAAATGCAAATGAACTTGTAGACTCGTTTATGGTAGGTGCTATGGGTCATGAAATGGCTTTAAAGTTTTTTAGGTCAAAGCCTGGTAAAGTTGTAATTACTGGGGGCGATAGGGCAGATATACAGCTTGCAGCATTAGAAACTAATACAAAATGTTTAGTGCTCACTGGTAATTTCCAACCTAGCACAGTTGTGTTAAGTCGTGCAGAGGAGTTGGGTATTCCTATGATTTTAGTAAGATACGATACTTTAACTACAGTTTCTAAATTGAATGAAGTTATGGGTAGGTCAAACCTCCATGAACT
>JACVJA010000172.1 GCA_015661035.1 Candidatus Calidifonticultor daggyaiensis
TCACCAAAACCTAATATCCAGATTTTAATTTCATTTAAACCTTCTACTTCAAATTCAGCTATTAGGCTTTTATCCTTACCATTATCCTTTGACCTGCTTTTATAAAGTTTTTGTGAAGGATGCCATATACATTCTGAGATAAAGTCTGCGACTTTGCTTGAGAATTTAAGCTTTACTTTAGTTTTTTGTCCTTTAGTTATAGACCAGCTTGATTCAAAAAACTTATCAATATTAAAATCAGATGGAATTTGAAAGTTTTGGTCTAAAACTTGTACTTGTCTTATTCTATCAACTCTAAATGTTCTGATTTCATTACGCAAATGACAATATCCTATTAAGTACCATATTCCAAAATTAAATTTAAAGGCGTAAGGATCAATTGTTCTTGATGTTATTTTTTTAGATTCCATACTAAAATATTTTATGTAAAGACTTTTACGAGAAAGTGTTGCATTGTATATATATTTAAATATTTGGTCAATTTTTTTATAATCAACCTTTGTCTTAAGTCCAAAATCAACAATTGAATCATAATCTGAATTTAAAAAAACTTTTTTAATGCTTTCCGGCAAGGCATTTAAAATTTTATCGCAAGCGCTTGCTAATAGATCACAATATGGAGTTCCTTTTTGAGTTTTTATTGAACTACAAAGCAGAAATAATGTTAAAATTTCAGGAATTTCAAGACTTATTTTTGGCATAAAAAAATCTGGTGTCAAATAAAAACCATTCTTATCAGAGTATATAGGTATTCCAGCAAATTTTAAGCATTCTATATCACGATATACTTGTCGTACTGATATTTCTAAATCTTTTGCAATTTCTTTAGCTTTAATATTTTGTGGCTTGCGGGTAAAAATAAGCAGTATTCTCAAAAGCCGCCAAATATTTGATATTTTCATAAATTATTTATAGATTCTCTGATTTATAACATTTTAATATATAATTTATTAAATCTTTACTGCATGATAATCATGTCAATAAAATATGTTATATAAAATATGTTATAATTATATTAGTAATTTTTATTTTTTAAATGTGTTTTTCTAAAATATCTTTTTAGCCTCTGCTTTCAGATAAAAAATTAAATAATAATAATTTAATAGTAATTTTATGAAAGTGATAATATCTCTATATAATAATTAATTTTGTGTGTTAAAAACTTTAGTAAAGCATTAAATTAATAAGCCAAAATATTATATTTAAAATATTAAGCTTGAAGAAAATGTTTTTTTATATATAATAAAATATTAAAATATTATATAAAAAAGTTAAATCTTAATTCCAAAAATATACCTCGTATAAATTGTTATTTTTTACAATTTTTTTTATAGCTCTTAAGCTGCTAAGAATGAGCATAGAAAAATTTTTAAAAAGCTTTTATTTTTATAAATTCGAAGTACTGCTACAAACAGCTGAAGAATTATATTTACCAAAATATAAGGGGTCTGCTTTTCGCGGTGGCTTTGGTAATATTTTTAAAAAACTTTCTTGTCCTTTAAAAAAAATAAATTGCCAAGATTGCTTTATTTTAAGCAGCTGTCCATATGCTAATGTTTTTTCAAATCCTTCTAAGTTAAAAAATTTTAATTTTATACATGAAAATAGCAATACTCCACACCCATATATTTTAGATTTTGATTTTAGTATTTATGAAAATAAAATTTATTATAAAAAGGGTGAAAAAATTCAATTTTCTTTAATATTAGTGGGAGAAGCGTTTAAATATATACCTTATATAATTTATTCATTTATCGAACTTGGCAATCATGGCATAGGGAAAAATAATAGTAAATTTGAAGTTATATCTATAAAAAATAATAATTTAGAAATCTATGATTATAAGAGCAAAAGATTATTGACAGATAAAATAAAAAAAATTGGATATAAAGAATTGATAAATGAAATAAAAGATAAAAATTTGTCATTTTATTCAGAATTTTTTTTAGATAATGTAAATTCAAATAGTAAGGATAAAAACTCTAATAGTAAAAAAAATAAAAATTCTGATTTGCTAGTGACTTTAAATTTTATAACACCTACAAGAATTAAGTTTTATGGAAGATATATAAATTTTTTAAATTTTAAAATATTAATTACAAATTTAATTCGAAGACAATTTTTATTAAACAATTTATTTTGCCATACAGTTGTCATAGATAATTCTTATAATAGTAATAAAATTAGCAATAATGTTAGAAATAATAACAAAAATAGTAATTTAAGTGATAGCGGTCACAATAATATTAATAAACATGTTGGAAACAACAAAAAAATAAATAATTTAAATTTTTTAAACAGCAATAATAGTAATAATATTGTTGAAGAATTGGAAGGTAAAAAATCAAATTTTTACAATAGTTGTTTTTATAACCTTAATCAATATTTAAAAGATTCAGAAAAAATATCAGTTTTTGACAGCAACTTAACATGGTATGACTGGGAACGTTATTCAAATAAACAAAAAACAGCAATGAAGCTGGGCGGTTTTATTGGAAAAATTGTCTTTAAGGGGCAAATAGAGCACTTTAAGAAATATTTATATCCATTGTTGCTAGGTGAAGAAATTCATGTAGGAAAGGGGACAACTTTTGGGCTTGGGAAATATAAGATTGAGAAATTTAAATTTATGGAGGATAAATGAAAAAAATTGACCAAATAGTAATAGGAGCGCTTTTGCATGATATCGGAAAATTTATGCAAAGAGCAGGTGAGAAAACCAAGTACCTTTCAAATCAAGAAGAAATATATAGAATTTGTCCAAAAAATTCAAAAGGTTTTCCAACACACTGGCATAGCATTTATACATATGCTTTTTTTGAAAAATATGATTTCGCACTGCCAGTAGCTAAAGAAAGATTTGAAAATAATGAAGATAATATTTCTAATTTTGCAATATTTCATCATAATCCAACAACCAATATCGGTTGGATAATTGCAGAAGCCGACAGAATCTCAAGCGGCATGGACAGAACAGAAATAGATGAGCAATCAGAGAGTGAAAATGTTGAATCTGATAAACAAAGTTTTAAGAAACTAAGACTAAAGTCAATTTTTACTGAAATATTTTTAAAATCATGTAAGCAAGATATGCTAAAAAATTTTGATGTTGAAAGCAGAAATGACTTTACTTATAAAATTACTGAACTAAATTACAAAGAAGAACTTCTACCAGAAGAAAAATCTCAATTTAAGGATTATACAGAAGATTATTCTGATATCTGGGAAAAATTCTGTAAAGCATTTATAGAAATTAAAACTGATAATATAGAATTATATATTCAAAGATTACTGTACATATTAGAAAAATATACATGGTGTATACCAAGTAGCACTATAGATTTACCAGACATTTCATTATATGACCATGCTAAAACAACAGCAGCAATTGCTGCTTCTTTATACCAATACCATGAATATTTTAATAATTTTGAGGAAAGCTCTATTAAAAATAGACAAATAAATAAATTTTTATTAATTAGCGGAGACTTTAGCGGTATACAAAAGTATATATATAATATTTTTGGTACTTCATTTAAAGGTTCTAGTAAAATATTAAGGTCAAGATCGTTTTTTATAGAACTTTTAAGTGAAATTTCAACGCATTATTTAATTGATAAGCTTAATTTAAACCTAGTAAATATTTTGTATAGCTTAAGTGGTAAATTTTTATTAATTGTGCCAAATACTGAAATAATAAAATCTAGAATTGAAGATTTAAATATAGAAATATCAAAATGGTTTAAAGATAAATTTAATGGTGAGCTTTCATTAAACATAATTTATGAAGAATTTAATGGGAATGACTTTGATATGAAAAATTTTTCTAAAAAATTTAAACAATTATTGGATAAAATCGAATTAAAGAAGAAAACAAAATTTAGTGAAATAATATTAGAAGAACCGTCTTCAAAAAAATTTATAATAGAATTAGATTATGAAAAATATAAAAATGGTGAATGTAGATTCTGCGGCAAAGAGCCAGCTTTAGAAATTTCTATTGATGAAGAGAAAAATTTAGGGGTTTTTTGTAAGCAATTAAAAGATATTGGAGAAAAGCTTCCTGCTACATTTTTACTTTCTTATTCAAAGCAAAAATTGGACTTAAGAGAAGAGCTTACTAAACCACTTTCTTTTTATAATGATGCATATTTTGTTAGTTTTTTTGATGAAAGCATTTTAAAAAATAAATCAATACGACAGTTTATTTTAAGAAATTCGTTTAATGTTTATTCTTTAAAAGATATTGAAACTGATGAAATTTATCCTTCAAAGCAAATTAATACTTATATTCCACATGAGGGAGAAAAAAATTTAACGTTTGAAGAAATTGCAGGGAAATCATGTGTTGATGATAATATGATACCTTTTTTCTACTCTGATAAGTTTCAAAATATTGATTTTTCTTTTCTTAATGAAGAAAAAAATAATAAAGAAAACCAAAAACTGGGTGTAAAACTTTTAGGTGTTTTAAGAGCCGATGTTGATAATATGGGTTTAATTTTTAGTTACGGTTTTGAAGATAATAAATTAGATAAATCTATGTTAACAATTTCAAGGTATTTTACTATTAGCAGGATGTTTAATTCTTTTTTTGGCAGTTATTTGAAACACTTAATTCAAAGTCATAAACAATTTCAA
>JACVJA010000173.1 GCA_015661035.1 Candidatus Calidifonticultor daggyaiensis
ATAGTTGCTACAGCGCAGTCTACTGTTTATTTAAAAAATGAAGAACTTCCTTTTTTAAAAAATAATTTAAATGTTTTTTAAAATTTAGTAATAGTAAATAAATGAAAAAAAAGGATTTAAACTTTAACTATGATCCAGAGCTATATGATCTTCAGGTAAACTGGCAGACGAGGCTATCTAAAGAAAAAGAATTTTTTAAAAATATATTTTTAAAAAGAGATATAAAAACCATCATTGATATTGGATGCGGAACAGCACATCATTTAAAACTTTTTGCAGAAATATTATATGATAAGTTTTTTTTACTTAATAATGTTTTATCAGAATGTGAAAAAATTAATAATGATAAAATTAAAAAAAATTTTTTAGATTATTTATCAAACATTAAAATTATAGGTATTGACCCATCCCAAGAGGCTATAACTTATGCAAAGGAAAAAGTTATTGGAAATATTTTATCTTATGAAGATGTATCTTATGATAAAATTTATAATAAGATAATTCTTAAAGTTGGAAGCTTTGAAAATCTTGAAAGTATATTATTAAAAAATTCAATAAACACTGGTTTTGATTTAATTACTTGCTTAGGGAATACTTTGCCAATTTTAGGAACCAGAAGAAAAGTTAAGATAGCTTTAAAAACTATAAGAAAATTATTAAATAAAGCTGGGGTTGCAATTTTGCAGTTTTTAAATTTTGAGCCAAAGATAATAGAGAAAGAAAGATTTTATAAACCGAAGATTGTCAAAAAAGATGATGCTAAGTATATTTTTTTAAAACATTTTGAATATGGTAAGCTAAAAACAAGGGTGGACTTTTTAATTATCCAAATGGATAGAAATGATGATGTTGTCAATTTTTACAATAATTCTTCATTTTTATGCACATTAAGAAAAAACTTATTTTTAAAAATGGCTTATAATTCAGGTTTTAAAAATGTTAGGCTTTTAGGAGTTGGTGGAGATAGAGATTTTAATAAAAATACTGATTTAAGTTTATTTGCTTTATTAGAAAGATAAAGTAAATAAATAAAGATAAGGTGAATTTAAGCATATATATTTATATTTTTACCATGTGCTTATCCGTGTGCTTTATTATAGTTATTATAGTATTGTTATTATAATAAATTTTATTATTATAAAACCCTGTTACTATAAATGTCATATAAATAAACTAACAAATTATGAAACCAAAAGATAGAATAATAACTGCTTTAAATAAAAGTATCCCTGATAGGGTTCCTACCTTTGAATTATTAATTGATGAGGCAAGTATATTAAAAATTGCAGATTTGTTATATAAAGAATCTTTTCAAACAAAAAACTACAAATTTAATTCCAAAAGCAATAAAACCATTAAAACCAAATTTGGCCAGGAAAGTGAGCAAACTCTTAAGAAAACTTGTTTTATTGCTGAGAAATTAGATTTAGATTCCATCACTGCCTATGTATCCAGTGGGATTAAAAATATTAATGAAAATATAGTAAAAGACAGGTTTGGTGTTAAATACCGCTTATCGGAACATGGTCAACCTGTAGTTTTAGATGGCCCAATAAATGATATCAAGGATACTTCATTTTTTGATATGACTAAAAAAATAAAAAAATCTGATTTTTTTGGGCCAGAGTATATTATAAATAGAATTGGCAAAGATAGAGCTGTGTTTTTATTAATTTCGGATCCTTTTAAATTAAGCTGGAAATTAAGAGGCGGAATGGAAAAGCTATTAATGGATTATGTATTATCTCCACAGCTTATACATAAGCTCCAAGCTATTACTACTGAATACAATCTGTCATTAATTGATTATGCTGTCAATATTGGAATAGATGCAATAGCTGTTGAAGGGGATTTAGCAGGAAATGACGCTCTCCTATTTTCGCCAAGCCACTTTAATGAATATATTAAGCCTTATTTAAAAAAAATTGTAGATTTTGCTCATCAAAAAAAGCTAAAAATAATAAAGCATTCTGATGGCAATATATGGAGCATATTAGACGATATAGTTGAAATTGGTTTTGATGGTATTCATCCAATTCAGCCGCAATGTATGGATATTAGTCATGTAAAAGAATATCTACTTGGAAGGGCTTGTATAATTGGTAACATTGATTGCGAAGAACTTTTGCCATTTGGAAGTCCAAGTGAGGTAAAACAAAAAGTAAAAGAAACAATAGAACTTGCTGCCTATCAAGGCGGTTATATTTTAAGCTCATCAAACTCAATTCATCCAGGTGTAAAGCCTGAAAACTTTGTTGCAATGATAGAGGCTGTTCATGAATTTGGCTGGTATAAGTTTTCTTGACCAAACCAGCAATATTTTAGCAATTTACAAACTGAACATTTAGGTTTTTTAGCATTACAAATAGTCCTTCCGTGAGCAATAATTTGATGAGAAAAATTAGACCATTTCTCTTTTGGTATAATTTTCATTAAATCTTGTTCAATTTTATCAGCATCTTTATTTATTGTAAGTCCAAGTCTTTGGCTAATTCTTAAAACATGAGTATCTACAATTATTGCTGGTTTTTTATAATAATTTGCTAAAAGGACATTTGCAGTTTTTCTTCCTACACCAGGCAATTTTACAAGCTCTTCTATTTTATCAGGAATTTGCGAATTGTAGTCTTTTAAAAGTTTTTCTGCACAGGCTTTAATACTTTTAGCTTTATTATGATAAAAACCAGTTGATTTAATGTCTTTTTCCAATTCTGTTATATCAGCCTGTGCAAAATCCTTTATAGATTTGTATTTTTTAAATAAAGTTGGTGTTACTTTATTTACTAGTTTGTCTGTACTTTGTGCTGAAAGGATTGTTGCAACCAATAGTTCAAATGCATTATTAAATTTAAGAGAAGTCTGAACTTCTTGAGAATAATCATAATCTAAAATTTCTAAAATTTTATTAATGTTTTTTACTGCTGGCTGATAAACTTCAGAATTTACTTTTTTCATTTTAAAAACAATATTTAAGTTTAAATGGTATTTTATTATTTTTATAATGCAATGTTGTATTTAAATAATATTTAATTACTTTTATAATTATATTAAATAAAGTTTCTTATTTCTATATTTGAAAAAATTTCGTATAAATTATAAATTTAATAAATGTATTTTATTTATTTTTAATAATTTTTATTAGAAAGGTTTGAGCATAATTGGATACACGAACAGCATTTATTGAAACAATGAAATTTAATGAAAAAGCAAGAGTGCCTAAATGGGAATTTGGTTATTGGGGTTCAACTATAAAAAGGTGGTATAAAGAAGGACTTCCTGAAGGAAAATATCCCCAACTGCCTAATAAAATTTTTACTATTTCAGCTTCTCTTTATACAAAAGCTTGGACACATGGTATTGAAAATATTAAGCCTGGTGAAAAGATTGAACTGCCTAATGGGATAGGAGTATGGGGTGGGTTTTTGTACTGGCCAAGTCAAGGATTTCCGTTAGACTTTGATGTTGCAAATTTCTTTGCATTTGATAAATCACAAATATTGGTTAATGTTGAACAAATTTTTTGGCCTCATTTTGAAGTAAAAATATTACAGGAGGATGAAAAATCATTAATATATACTGATTTAGAGGGGGCGAGAAGAAAATATTTAAAAAAAGAGGCTACTATTCCAACTAGTATTGAGTGGCCCATTAAAGATAAAAAGACATGGAACGAAATTAAGGATCAAAAGTTAAATTTAGATAATATATCAAATAGATTTCCGGCTGAATGGAAAATGTTGGTAGATGAATACAAAAAAAGGGATTACCCACTGGCTCTTGGGGGATATCCTTTAGGAATATTTGGGATATTGGCACATCTTATTGGTTATGAAAATTTGTTTTATTTTTATTATGATGAGCCTAGCTTGATACATGATATTTTAAAAACTTTTACAGATATTTGGATTGCTATTTGGGAAGAAGTAATTTTATATACTGATATAGATTGCGTACATTTTTGGGAAGATGTGTCGAGCGGTAAAGGTTCAATGGTATCTCCGGCTATTTTTAAAGAATTTATGAGTCCTTATTATAAAAAACTTGTTAATTTTTTAAAAACTAAAAATGTGGATATTATTCTTGTTGACACTGATGGAGACTGCAGTGAATTAATTCCATTATTTTTAGAATGTGGTATAACTGGCATTTACCCAATGGAGGTAAGTGCTGGGATGGATGTTTTAAAAACAAGAAAATTATATCCTCAGCTTCAAATCATGGGAGGTATACCAAAAAGTGATATAGGTTTAGGTAAAAAAAGAATTGATGATTTTTTAGAGGATACTTTTATTTTACTAAAGAGCGGTGGTTATATACCATTTGGGGATCATCTAATTCCTCCTGAGGTTTCATGGGAAGATTTTAAATACTATCGTAATAAGCTTAATTTCTTAATTGACGGGGTTTCTAATATATAATTCTTTTTAATTTTATATCTAAACTCTAATAATTTTTTAATTGAAGGTTTGAGTATCATTAAAGACTGGACTTATAAATGCGCTTTTTTATAAGATAATCTGCAATTTGTTCTTTATCTAAAGTATTTATAACATCTTTTTTTTCTAACCAGCCTTTTCTTGCAACATTTATTCCATACTTATAGTCATAAAGCCCTTCTAAATGATGCGCAT
>JACVJA010000174.1 GCA_015661035.1 Candidatus Calidifonticultor daggyaiensis
CCTCTAATTTTTTGAAAAGGTGCAGCTGCTCTTAAAGTAGCATCAATCGCAATATCTGGCTTTTTCTTAAGAACACTTTTGATATATCTTCCACCTGTAGTTTTTGTTTTTGTCTTTGTTCTTCTTCCAGTTGCCTCTCTTATTAATCTGTCCCTTTTAAAGATAAATCTTTTCACTTTAAAAATTTCTCCAACTGGAAAAACTTCTTCTTTTTCGGTAGATGGAATACATTGAGATTTTCTATTATTAGGTGCTTCATTTTTAGATGATGGAAGTTTTTGGTCTCTTTCTTTTTTATTATTTTCTAAATTATCAAAATTATTCTCTTCATGCTTATTCTCATCCTTAAGCTCAATCTTTTGTTCTTCACGTTCTGGCTCTATGTATTTTTTTCTGTGATTTAAAACAAGAGGAGCTACAGCCTTTACATGTTCTTCAGTTACAGCTTTTTCTTTTAAATAGGCAGCATATGCCTTTGAAGCATAATAAAGATAAATATCAGCTCTATGTCCAGAAACTCTTTCTTTCAAAACCGTATCAGCAATTGCTTCTTTTATTTCTTCTGAGAGTTTAACTTCTTTGATAAAATTTTGACAATAATTAATTTTTTTGATCAATTCATTTTGATCGCTAAAGGCGGATCTATTTAAGACATTTAATTTTATAATTTCTTCTTTTTTTACTCTATCCTTGATTTCATCCATAATTATGCACATGCCAAATCTATCAAGAAAATGAGATGAGAAATCAGCTTCTTCAGGATTCATTGTTGCAATTATTTGGAAATTTGCAGGCTCCTTTAAAGTAAATCCTTCTCTTTCAATAATATTTTCTGTCCTTCCTTGAACTTCAAAAACAATTGAAAGAATCTCTTGAGGAAAAAGATTTATGTCTTCTATAACTAAAAAACCTCCATTTGCTTTTGAAAGAATACCTTTTTGAAATTTTTTTTCACCAGTCTTAATAGTTGCTTCAATATCAATTCCACCTAAAATAGCTTCCTCAGTTACATTTATAGGAAGTTCAACAAATGGGAGATTAAATACTTTAACAATCTCTTTAAAAGCTTTTAAAAGGGTTGATTTTCCTGTTCCTTTTTTTCCTACTAATAAAACCCCTCCACAGCGTGGTTCAATTAAATTAAGTAAAAGTGCAATTTTAGCATTTTCTTGATTGATAAAGTTTATAAAATTGATCTTATATTCTTTTAAGTATTGCATCTAATTTCTTAGTTTCTTCTGATATATCTTCAAAAGGAAGCCTTTTTAGTCTATGCTTTAAGGCTAATGGTGCAACCATTTTTATTTCATCTTTTGTTATTTCTTTTTTGTTGAGAAATGCTGTATAGGCTCTTGCTGCTTTAAGTATCACAATATCAGCCCTGTGACCATCAAGATTTAGTTCTGCAGTGATTTCAACAACTTTTGAGACTGCTTCATCAGTAATAGGTATAGTTTTAAGTTTCTCCTTAGCATTTATAATCTTTTCTACAAGTTCTTGTTGGAAAGGTTGCCATTTTTTGTAAAATTCTTCTGGATCATCATCAAATTCTGCTTTTCTTTTCAAAATTTCAACACGCATGGACTTTTCTCTTATTGAATTCACCTGAACACATAAACCAAATCTATCAAGAAGTTGTGGTCTTAGTTCTCCTTCTTCTGGGTTCATTGTTCCTACAAGAATAAATCTTGCAGGATGGACAAAGGAGATTCCTTCCCTTTCAACTATATTTATTCCCATTGCAGCAGAGTCAAGCAAAAGATCAACAATATGGTCTTCAAGAAGATTTACCTCATCTACATACAGAAAGTTTCTATTTGCATTTGCAAGTATTCCTGGGTGAAAATGTTTTTCTCCTTTTTTAATGGCTTGCTCAATATCAAGACTTCCTACCACCCTGTCTTCAGTAACACCAAGCGGAAGCTCAACCACTCGCATCTTCTTTTTTTCAATTTCTAATTTTTCATTATTTTTAATTTTCTCAATACAATCACTACAAAAAGTTCCTTGTGGTGAGCAACTAAATTTACAGCCTTTTATTAAATCAATTTCAGGAAGCAAATCTGCCAATGCCCTTACAGCTGTTGATTTTGCAGTTCCTTTTTCACCCATAATTAAAACTCCACCAATACTTGGGTCAATAACATTTAAAATTAGAGAAAGCTTCATCTCCTCCTGATCAACAATAGCACTAAAGGGAAATATCATTTTAAAATCTCCTCCATCTTTTGTTTCCAGAACTTTACCTCTTCTGCTGTTAAAATATCTATGCTTCCTCCTTGAAAATCTCCTTTTACCTCACTCATCCTTTCCTCAATCCAGCCTTCAATTTCAAGATAGAGTTCCTTTAATGCCTTTTTTACATCATCTGCAGGACTCCATAAACCTCTTTCCATAGCCTCAATTAGTCTTCTTGCTATCTCTTCAAGTGCCCAGGGATTATGTTCTTCAAAAAATTTTCTATTTTCTTCATTCATAAAAAAAGTCCTTGCTATATCATCAAATATCCAGTCATCAACCTCTTTTGTTGTAGCTTGCCACCCATAGATTCTTCCAATTCTTTTTGAAATATCTCCAGCTCCTTTATATCCATGCCTTTTCATTCCTTCAATCCATTTGGGATTAAGTAATTTTGTCCTAACAACTCTTCTTATCTCATCAGCAAGATCCCTTACCTCAACAAGATCTGGGTTACGAGTATCACCATAATAGGTCTTTATCTCTTTTCCACTTAGATATCTTGCTGCAGCTGTCATACCTCCATGAGTTCCAAAATAGCAACAACAACCAAAAAGGTCATACTCATCAGATACCACTTTGTTGTATGTTACATCCACGCTTTTTAGGTTGTTTGCAAATTCTTTATGTCTACTTTCACCCCAGATACCTTTTCCATAAGCATATCCATTCCAGTATAGAAAAACCTCTGCAAGATCTTTTTCTTCCTTCCATGCAGAAGCATAAACAGCAAGCTGAGTACCAGCTTGGTATGTGCCAGGCATGGAACAAAAGATTCTTAATGTTGCTGAGCGAAAGTCTGTGCCATTCATAGTCATTTGTTCTAATGTATGTTTTTTAATAAAATTCATCTCTTCTGGCTCATCAAGAGAAGCTATTTTTTGAATAGCCTCATCAATAAGCTCAATACACATAGGGAAATTATCCCTTGTAATACCTGAAACCCTTATAGTTACATCAATACGGGGTCTGCCAAGTTTATCAAGAGGTATTATCTCAAAACCATTTATCCTTCCATTTGAAAGCCATTTTGGTTTTATACCAATAAGATACATAATCTGTCCCATTCCTTCACCATCTCCCCACATAATGTCATTTGCCATCCAGAAAATTGCTATATTTTCAGGATATCTACCTTCTTCATTAAGATGTTTTTCAATAACCTTTTCAGCAAGTTTTTTCCCTATTTCAAAAGCACTCCTTGTAGGGATTCTATGTGGATCGAGACTGTAAAAATTTCTTCCAGTGGGAAGTACATCATCTCTACCTCTGGTTATAAGCCCTGATGGACCTGGTGGTATGTATTTGCCGTCAAATCCTTTAAGAAGTGATTCAATTTCTTTTGAGTCTTCAATTCTTCTGTTAATCTCAAGGATTCTCTTTCTAATTTCTTTCCATTTAGGATCTTCCCAATTTATCTTCTCTAATATTTTCATATTATCACCTCCTTTAACACTTCTTTCACTATTTCTTTACCAATTTTATCTATCTCTTCAGAAATGGCTCCAAAAGATTTACCAGTAATTGGGTCAATTTTTTGGGGATTAGCTAATATTTCTTTTAGGTCATATCCAAGTAATTTTGCAATTTCACTTCTTAAAGATATCTCCTCCCCAGCATCATAGCGAAGAATTGAATATATAAAATCAACTTTTCTTTCTCCTTCAGGGATTTTCCCAAATATATGCATTCCATCTTGAATCTGTGTATTTCTGATCAAAGATAAATTTGCATGAGCTTCTTCTAATATCTTTTCAAAAGTAATCTGATGTAATTCATCATGATTTAGTTCTGAAAGGACCTTTTTTCTACCTTGCCACATAATCTTTATCTCTTTGTCAAGATTTGCCTTCTTTATTTCATCTATTATCATATGTTCAAGAACATGTAATCTTGAAGGGTCTTTTCTTTTTGCATCCTCATATTCACCAAGGAGTCTGTCAAGCTCTAAAAGATCATCATAAAGTCCTCCAGTAGTAAGAACTGTCTGCATATGGTCAACAAGCACAGCATAACTACGCCTTTTTGCAATTGTTCCTTCTGGAGGATTATCCGCATTATAAATATAAAGATGAGGCACTGTGTCAATACATATATCTGGTAAGCAACTTGAACTTAAGGCAACTCCTTTACCAGGTAAAAATTCAAGATTTCCATGTGTCCCCACATGAACTATTACATGAGCTTTAAACTCCAGTGAGATCCACTTATATGTAGCAATATATTGATGAGGTGGGGGAGTATCAGGATCATGAAGGATTCTACAAACCTGTCCATCACATCTACTTCCTGCACATCCACGTTTGGGCTGAACCATAACAACAACGTTTCCAAATTTTAAACCTGTTATTACAATTTTACCATCATAAA
>JACVJA010000175.1 GCA_015661035.1 Candidatus Calidifonticultor daggyaiensis
AATAAAATAAACATTCTTTTGTTAAAAATATAATAGGTGTATTTAAATTTAATAAGTTTTACTATATCTATTTTACCATATTTTAATTACCATAAATCTGATTAGCAAACTGTAAGATCTTATTAGTATAAGTTGCACCAGGAGCCCATCTTCCGTTTAAAAAGCCAACAGTTGTATCACCTGTGTATTTTGAGTGAGTTGAACCAAAGTGTCTTGGGTCATATGTGCTGTTGCAATATTGGTTTATATGATTTGGATAATAATACCAAGCTAAATGCGCAAAGTGGGCAATAACACCTAACTCTTCTGTTGCAAAGCTGTTACCTGGTACTCCTCCACCTGTAGCACCTAATCCGCAGAAATTATTTTGATTTGGCTTTACATCTCCAGTGTATTCTAAAAATCCGGTTTCATGGCACATTTGTGCCCATGCAATATCAGCACGTAAGTTAAATATTTTTCCATACTTTATATATAATGGTGCAAGTCTTTTTGCCCATTCAACCTTGTTTGAGCCTCTTTTTATAAATATACTTATAAGCTGGTCAACTGTTACTTCAGTATACCCTACAAAACTAGTTTGATTTGTAATAATGCTTGTATTTGTTGGATACTGTTGTTGAGTAGCCTCAGCAGTGATTGTAGCTGTAGTAGTTGCTTCAGTCGATGCCAGACCTAGCTCATCTTTTACTATCAATTTTATAGTATAAGTTCCTTCTTTTGGATAAGCATAAGAGGGCTTTTGTCCTGTTGCAGTCTGTCCATTTCCAAAATCCCATAAGTAATCTTTGACTATTCCATCTGGGTCTGTTGACTGGCTGCCGTCAAATGTTATAGATTGATTAACTTTTGCTGTATATGGACCTCCCGGATTTGCTACTGGAGGTTTATTTTCAACGACTGTAGTAGTTGTAGTTGTAGTAGTTGTATTTGAAGTTCCAGTGGTGGTGGTAGTATTAGTGCCGTTATTAGTTTCTGTAGTTGTTGTAATAGCTGTATTTGTATTTGTTGCAGTAGTATCTGAAGAACTAGATGAATTTCCATTTCCAGAAGCATTAGCCTCAGAAGCAGCGGCAGTAGTTTCTGTAACTGTTGTTGCGGTAGAAGTATTTGTATCTTGAGCACCTGAGAAACTTGTACTTGAAGTATCTGATGTACCTGTATTTGTATTAGTTTCAGTACCGCTAGTTTGACTTTCAGTTATTACTGCTTTTACCTGTGCTGTAGTAGATGAGGCGCCTTTATCATCTACTACAGTTAATTTTACAATATATTCCCCAGGCTTTTCATATGCGTGTGTAGGACTTATACCTTCTGCAGTTTTGCCATCGCCAAAATCCCACAGGTATTTAATAATATTTCCGTCTAAATCAAATGATTTTGAACCATCAAATTTAATTTCTTGCCCAACTGTACCAAAATATGGTCCTCCAGCATCAGCAGTAGCAAGACTGTTTATCTCAACTAATACTGTATCTTTACTTTCAAGACCGCTGCTTGAAGTAATTTTTAATAAAACTTCAAATTTTCCTGCATTTTCAAATTTCTGCTTTATTACTGCATTTTCTACAGTTTTATCGATTTTACCGTCTCCATCAAAGTCCCAGTTATAAAAGATTTTATCATTTTGATTAACAACAATAATGCTTGCAGATGCATCAAAAGTTAAGGTCTCACCAACATTTGCTAATTTATCTGCCCCTGCATTTGCAACAATTTTATAATTGTTTTGAACAGATTGATTTTTAACAGCATTTGCTGATTGCATAATCTGGTTTGTAAATAATATTATTTTATCGGTATAAGTTGAGCCAGGTGCCCATCTACCATTTAAAAATCCTAATGTTGTATTTCCTGTATAATTTGGGTGACCATTTTGAGAATGCCTTGGATCAAAAGTCTTATTACAATATTCATTTATATGATTAGGATAGTAATACCATGCCAAATGTGCAAAATGAGCAATAACACCTAACTCTTCTGTTGCAAAGCTGTTACCTGGTACTCCTCCACCTGTAGCACCTAATCCGCAGAAATTATTTTGATTTGGTTTTACATCGCCTGTAAATTCCAAAAAGTTTGTTTCATGGCACATTTGTGCCCATGCAATATCAGCACGCAGATTAAATAATTTTGCATACTTTACATAAAGTGGAGCAAGTCTTGCAGCTCTATCAATTCTTGTTGAATTTCTGTCTTTAAATATTTTAATTAAAGCTTCAGTTGGTATTTCAATATATCCAACAAAGCTTGTTGAATTTGAAACATTTTCAGTAATTCCAGTATCGCTAGTTTTTGCCTGATTTATATTACTTTCGGTATTTGATAAAGTTTCAGTACTTACATTACTTTCTGTGCTGCTTGAATCGTTTGAACTTTCAGTAGTACTGCTAGCCTCATTTGGATCAATTACAGCAACAGTAGTTACAACTTGAGCTGATGATAAGCCTAATTTATCTTTTACAGTTAAGGTTACTGTGTAAGTACCTTTTTGTGAATATACATGAGTTGGCTTTGCTCCTGAAATTCCGCTTCCAATAAATAAATCTGAGCCATCACCAAAATCCCAATTATACTCAGAAATTACACCATCAGGATCATAAGAAGCACTTGCATCAAATTTAATCTCTTTTAAAACCTCACCGCTATAAGGACCACCAGGCAAAGCAATAGGATTTCTATTAATTAAAGATGTATCTCCTTCTTTTATTGCTATAAGACCTAAATTGCCAACTGAGTATTTGCCCTCATTATCATATGCAACTATATAAAGAATGTTTTCACCTGCTGGCAGTTTTTCAATATCTATATTTAGGCTAAATCCTCCATCTAAAATCCCTTGGCTGCCTAATACATTAGAATCAAAGTTTTCAATTTTTCCAATTAGATTTTCGGGGCTTTGCTCACTGGCTTTATAAACTTCAATTTTTGCTAGCTTTTTAGGAGGAGTGCCTCTTAAATCTGCAGCCCAGCCCCTTATTTCAAATTCTGAGAAAACTTTTGTACCGTTTTCTGGTAAATCTATCTTTATTGTAAATCCTGAAGAATTTGCCTTGCTTAAATCACTATATGTGTTTTTAGTACTAATTAAGCTAGTGTCAATTGGCAAACTTTGGCTAGGTAATGTATTTTGAGAAGTTGTTGTAGAGGTTTGTGACTGTGATAAATCTTCTTTTTTATTTATGCCTTTTGCAAATTCCTTTATGCCGTTAAAAATTCCTATAGCTAATTTTTCCCTAAATGCATCTGTTTTTAGTAAATCATTTTCTGTCTGGTTGGACATAAAAGCACATTCAATAAGAGCTGCCGGCATTGTTGTATATTTAATAACTTTAAAATTTGCAGTTTTAACACCTCTGTTGGCTCTGCCTGCACTTGAAATAGTATTGCTTTGAATAAGGTTTGCAAGCTGACTTGAACCGGAAACCCCATTTGCACACCAATAGGTCTCTGTGCCATGAGAATAAACAGAAAGAGAAGCATTGTTATGAATTGAAACAAAAATATCTGCTCCACTTGAATTTGCAATAGAAACTATTTCATCTAGAGATCTTTTTATATCAGAAGTTCTAGACATTGCTACTTCAAAACCATTTGCTTCAAGTTTGGACTTTACTCTTAAGGCTATATCTAAATTAGCTACTTTTTCCGCAAAACCATACCAGGTTGCCCCTGGATCACCTCCACCATGACCAGGATCTAAAAATACCTTAATTTTTGGTGCAGCATATAATTTAGATGTATTATCAAAAGGAGTAAAAATGCTTAAGGTTAAAAATGATAAAATAAAAAAAACTGCAAGTAAAATTTTAATTTTACTTCTAAAAAAAATTATGCTTTCAAAGAAATCACATTTTCTTATTTTATTATTTCTTCTTATTTTATTTGCTGAATTTTTTGAACTTAATTGGCTTTTATTTATAAATTTATCTAAGCTAATACTTAAATCATATAAATCTGGGTTAGATTTACCCATCACTTCCTCCCAAATTAATTTTATAAATTTTGCAATGTTTTTATATTATGTTTTCTGTATTATATTATTTGCTATGATACTTTTATATTAAAATTACTTTATTTTATACTAATTTATCTTTGTTACTTTATTACTATCAATTCTACAGCTAAATTATAAATTTCAATGTTAACCTTTATGTTGCTCCTTTATTTTATTTTAATGTTATTTTATTAGTTTATAATGTTATTTTATTAGTTTAACGTCTTATTTTTTAACCTTTTATTTTATTATTTATTTTAGTACATATTATTAGTGTTTATTAGTGTTTATTTCTGCTTAATTAAATCGCCTTTTCTATAAATTGGGCCCTTTATGTCAAGCTGACCAATAATATCAATCTTTTTGCCGTCTATATAAAATTTTATAGAATTTATTTCTTTAAATTCTGTTAATGTATTTACAATTGAATAAACTAGCAAAATATCAACAGTATCACTTACAAATCTATCATCCAAAAAACTCTGAGAGAGATCAACTATTGCCAAACCATTCTCATAAGCTTTTATTGAATTAATTTTGGTTGTTTCTGGGACTAAAACTACAAGTGTTGGGTCTATTGGCTGCTTCATTAATTCATAAAATGCAT
>JACVJA010000176.1 GCA_015661035.1 Candidatus Calidifonticultor daggyaiensis
TTAAAAAAGATTCTATTTTTATATCTTATATTAACCATCTAAAAGAACAAAATAAGATCTTAGAGAAAGAATTCTTTAACAAATTTTGGGGTGTAAAATATTTTAGTGAATTACTTAAAGATTTATCTGATAAAAAAGAAATTAAAATTGAGGAAACTATTTCCGTCCTTCCTAAAGTTTTAATACACAGCATAGCAGAAGGAAAATATTATGTAGAAAAAATTAAAAGTTACGTTTTTACTAATAAAGTGATTGATGAGGAAGGAGAACTATTTTCTAATGTGAATTTAGATGATGACTTAAAAAATGAATTAAAAAAATCTGGTTATGGGGAGGAAATTCCACGAATTGGTATTAAAGCCAATTGGATTGTTATTGATAATTTTATTGAAAAAAAAGCTTTAAAATTAGAAGCGCTCAGTAGTTGGTCAGACAAAGTGCCATATAGAAAAGAAGATTTAATTGAAACTTTGGATTTAGATACTGGACTTTTATATCCTATTAATGCAGGACTTATTAAGGCTTTAAGAGGGAATTTAGACTTATTAAAGTTTGATAAAAAATATAACAAGGATAATAAACGATTATATAACTTGCAAATATCATGTGGTAATGCAAAAACCTCTCTTATCCCTGATAAAGAGGTTGTTTCCCTTAATAAAATATTAGAAATCTGGCCCCCTTTTAAGTCAAAATATGTAGATAATTATGTTTTTGAATATGCAATTTCTTCTAAATCGAACGGAAAATTTGATAGTAATTATAAAAATATTTTGAAATTTTACGATAGTGAAGGTGATGAAATAGAAACTAAAGTTAACAAATTTGAGGATTTTAACGTTTATAAATTAAGTAAATTTCCAACTTATTTAGTTTTTAATGAAAGTGATGATGAAAATATCTACTCAGGCGCTTTAAGATTAAAAGAAATTAAAAAAAATCAAAACATTCGTGAAAATGAAACTGTCGAAATTGCAATAGATTTTGGTTCTACAAGGACTAATATTGCTTACAAGATTCAACAAAACAAACCTGAAATTTTAGAATTTAGCAACTCACTCCCAATAGTTATAGCCTCTTCGGATTCCGATTTAGAAATTTTAAAACAACGTTTCATACCATATAAATGGAAAAATATTGATTCACAAAATATAAATCTAGAAGAAATAATAGATGATCCACAACCATCTATTCCGTTTTTATCTATTTACCGTAATTGGCTTATCAGTGAACATTCTCTTAGTTTTAAGGATAATACATTTTCATTCGGATCAATTTATTTTAATTTACCTAATAAAAGTACTAATGAATCACTATTAAGAATGTCCAGTTCGCTTTTAATAACAAATTTAAAATGGGGAATAGGAAGCGGTAATATTGCTAAATTTAGAACTTATTTTTTGCAGCAATTAGTCGAAATGGTACTGGTGGAATTTGAATCCAGAGGATATGAAAATTTGAATATTTATTGGAGTTACCCAAAAGCATTTTCACAAGAAGAATTTAATCAATTAAAAGCAACTTGGGATAATTTACACAAAAAATTTATTTAAAATAGATAATAAAATAAAAGGTAAATTTTATGCCTATTAAATTTGAACAACGATTAAATGAGGGTATTGCTACTGTAGAATATTTTATCCACAGGGGTGATTTAACAACAGCTGAAAAAACATTTGTTCTTGATGTAGGTGGGGGATCAACAGAAATATCTTTTGTTCATCAAGGTAAAATTGTTTTTACTGATAGTGTTAAATTTGCTGGAAACAATTTTATACTCTCTTCAAAAAATTTGTTAATTAAGGTTATAGGGGAAGATATCCTTCAAAAAGAAGAAGATGAAATTTTAAGAGCTTTTAATTTGATGTTTTCGTCAGATGATTTCCTTGTTCCGGGTTGGAATAATAAGCTATCTGAGTTTTATGATGATGTTCAATTTAGATCAGAAGTATATTTTTTAAATTCAATTTTTTTTGGAAGCTTAATGTTTTACCTTGGATTACATTTGTCAAGAATTAATGAAGCAATAGACACAATCCAGGTAGCATTAGCGGGTAATGGCTCAAGATTTTTGGAAATTATAACCATGGGAAATCAGTTAGATGAAAATACTTTGGATGAGAAATGGAAAAAATTTTTCTTGAGTTTGATTAGAAGTGGTTATTCTATACAAAATTCAAATAATCAACAAATCTTAAAAAACTTGAAGCTTATATTTTCAAGAGACCCTAAGAAAGAAGTAATTTTTGGTTTGCTTTACAGTAAAGAATTAGTCACGGATGAAAGCAATGTTGTAAAAAAAATGTTGGGTTTAGATATAGAGTTAAATAATAAACAGATAAAATTCGATGAATGGCCTGAAGAGAATATTAAAGCTATAAATTTGAGAGAAGCAAAAATAGACTTTTCAATCTTTAATAAATTTATTGATATTTATTGGAATAATATAAATTCATTAACAGAATTTATTAGTAGAGTTGATTTAGATTTTGAAGATGTAAAGAACAATTTATTAAATAGTTTAGAAAAAAGGGGGTTTGTTCCTTTAGCCTCACCTCTTTTTTTTGAATGTGTATTTGCATACATGAAAGTTTTTATTAAAAATTTATGAAGTAAATAATACATTATGGAAATTTTAACGAGCGATTTTATATTTTTATTTATTATTATTTCAATAATATTACTTGTAATTACATTTTTAAGAACATTAATTATAATTAAAAAAATTTATTCTATTATAAATTTACTGATAGAGAAAAACAAAGAAACAAAATATAATTTAAATTCAAATCAGATCCAAAATAATACAAATATTAGGAAGTCAATAGACATATTATCTGAAATATTAAAAAAAGTAGAAAAACTAAGCGAGGAATTTGATAGTATTGTTAAACAATTGGGAAGCTTAAATAAGTCGAGAATAAATAATCATACTAATGTTGATAGTAATTCAGTGGAGGAATCAGAAATTATCTATTTATTATATAAAGATAACAAATTAATTGAGACCGATGAAGAACAATACTACATGTTAAAAAAAACAAAAGAAGGCCGATTTTTTTTATACATCTCAGATAATATCCTCAAAAAAACTCCCACACCAGAATTTGATACAATTATACAAAGATTTTATAATGTCGATAAATTACCAAATCCTAAAAGATATAAACTAGTTCAACCTACAGAATTAAAGTACCATAATGAGTTTTCAGGAGATTATGAAATTAAGCAAAAAGGTACAATAACTTATGATTGATTTTTCCAGTCAAATAAAATTTTGGGGCTTTTTTACTTTTTTATTTTACTTTATTTATGTTTCAATAGTCTATGTTAAAATAATGAAACACATAAAAGTATACCAAAAAGTATTTAAAAATTATTTTAATCCTGATAAAGAATCAATTGAAATACCTAATTATTTATCTAATTGGGATGATACTATATCTAAAGAATTAAAATTTGTATTTGGTGAAAAAAGAAATGATGAATTAATTAAAAATATAATTTTAAAGGATATTAAAAAAGATAACTATTATTTTCTTACTCTTATAAATATATTTCCTGCTATCGGTTTGATTTTTACATTTGGGGGTTTATTTATTACACTTGAAACTCTAGACTATAGATTATTTGATGATTTAATTTCTTCAAATATATTTGTTAATATCATATCTTCTATTAAACACCTAGCTCCAGTTTTTTTATTTGGTCTTGTAGGTATTTTATTGTATGCTGTTGGGTTATGGATTTACAGTGGATTAGAAAGGAATCAAGATATAACAGCAGATGAATTAAATTTACTTTATCATCAATTCGAAGAAAAATATTTTCCATTAAAAGTTTTTGATTTAGATCAAGTTTACAATAAATTGTTAAAACCATTGAGTCTTACACTTAGTAGTCTCAATAAAATAAATATTAACTTTCAAAATTTGGGTGAACAAATAGCTAAATATGTGGAAAAAATCGAGGAAAATTCAAAAATTTTGATAAATAATTTAGGTGAGATATCCATTAAAATGCTTGACCGGTTTGAGAGTGAGTCCACAAAAACAATAGAAAATTTTACCAGTAAAATTAATGAGTTTTCAAACAACGTTAATAAAATTATCGAAACTAATTCTAATATTTTTAAGAGTTTCGAGACTCAAAGCAATGCTGTCATTTTTAATTTTGAAATTGGTGCAAACAAGCTTAATGAGCTAACAGATAAAATAGGTGTGTATAATTCTAAAATTTCTATTCTATCTGAAAAAATTAATGATTTCAAATTATTTTTGGAACAATTAATTAAATTCAATGAAAATTTCCCATTATTACAAAATGAAATAAATAAAAACACCGATACGCTTTCGAAAAACTTTGAATTGCTTAGTCATTCAATAAAAGGATTGGATGATGTTAAAGAAAATCTAGTTCAAAACGTTACTATAATTGAAAAACTAACCAATCAAATAGTAAGTTTAGTTCAAATCTTAGATAAATATAACTTGGAATCAATTACTCTTAAAGTAACAGAATTTGTAAAAGCAAATCAAGAAGAATTATTAAAATTTTTACGAGAGAATATAACGAAACTTAATA
>JACVJA010000177.1 GCA_015661035.1 Candidatus Calidifonticultor daggyaiensis
CAATATTGAATACAATTTTGATCCTTACAGAATAATTCTTAATGGTGGATACATTCTTACATTTAGTGACATTAAAGGGGTTTTATCTAAAGAAGTCAATTTAAAAGAAGTATTAGAAGTCGCATTAAAAGATACTAATCTTATCCGTACACGTGGTTGGAATATTGCAAAAAGATTTGGTATTGTTCCTCGCCATCTTTCTTATGATAGTAAGCTCAGTTCATTTTTGTTGAGAAGATATTATGGTACTGCTTTTTATAATGAAACTCTAAATGAAATTTTTATAGATAAGTTTGATTTAGAAATAACTAGTGAAATATTAAGAAAGATACGCGAAAGAAAATTACAAATTTTTTATAGGGAAGTAGAAAATTTTTCTCCTTTAGCAAAAATAGGTTTTAAGCATGCTATAAAAAATGTTGCAAGTGTATACGATATTGATGAAACAATGCTAAATATTGTTAAAGAAAGATTAGAAAACAAAAAGCATCTATTATTATGCCTAACATGTGGCAAACTGGAGAAAATCATACAAACTAAAGACATAGAGGAAACCATATACTGCACTATATGTAGATCCAGATTAGTTACAATCACATCCATTTGGGATAAAAAAGCAAAAGAGATAATTATGAAGAAGATAAGAGGAAAAGAACTTTCAAAAGAGGAGGAAAAACAATACAAAAAACTCTGGTGCGTATCTTCATTAATCCAGAATTTTGGCAAAAGAGCGATCTTTGTACTTTCTGGTTACGGAATTGGACCCCAAAATGCAAGTAAAATACTAGATAAAAAGGCAGACATAACAGAATTATTAAATGAAATTTATAGAGCTGAAAAAAACTTTATTAGAACTAGACCTTTTTGGGATTAAAAATTTATTCTCTGAGCTTATAAATAGAGGTATATGGTTTTACTTCTAAACAAAGGAAAGGTTTTGTTTTAAGTTTAACTCCATTTATGAGCAATCTTTCACCAGGGAATATATTTTCAATTAGTTGTGTATAATCTCTCCATGCAACTAAGCTTATTTCATCTGTCTCATCTCCGATTAGTATTTCTGAAAAACTTATCTTTTCACCATTTTTTAATTGGATCTCTTTTGATGTAGCTTGCGAAATAGCAACAGCCTTGATAAAATAAATTTTATTTTCATTAACAGTAGCTTTTATATTTGAAATTTTTTCATAAAAAGGAGACATGTCCAATACTGGAGCACCAAATTTTTTACCAATATCAGATGCTTTAACACAAATTAACTTATCACTATCTATAACCTTGAACACCCCTTCTATTGCCTCACCTGGTTTTATTGATAGTAAAAAGGAGGTCACATCCTCTAAACCAATTAATGTATAATATTTACTATCATTTGTATATACAAGAACATTTACCAATGGAGCGCCTTTTTTTGTTTTCTTTAAAGGTCCTATTGAAAGAACATTAACAGCCATACGAAAAGGTGACGCTGAACCTTCAGATAGTTGCTTTTGTGAGAGCGGGAGTATAATTGTTTTTTCATCGCCATGGAATTCAATTTCGCCTGTTGCCAACGATTTAGATCTTAGGGGCCCAATTACTACTATTGAACCGGTTGGTGGAAAATGGTTGGTTATATCTTCATTTAGCCATAGGACAACTCTATTCTTTTGATCAAATGACTTTAATCCACGTATTAGAAATGAACATATTATAACATTTGAGCCGTTCTTTCTTGTATAAGTGGAAAGTGAAGGAGGAGTATGTATAATGCCCTTTAAACAGAATAATGTAGTTTTAGGCGCAAAATTATCTAATGGAAGGGAGATGTCTTCTAATGTTGGCAAACTCGCAGTAGATTCAGGAATGCTTATCCTTTCTACTGAACCTTTTTGACCAATATGTAATGAAGGGGTATTATCAAAATCTAATTTCACATAAGCCTTTTTAATTTGGATTGCATCATTAGGTTTTAAATTCATGGCCATAATTTCTTCTGCTTTGGAATCCCAAGCATAACATTTAACTAATCCAGTCTTGTCAAAAACTGTAAAAAGAAGCAAATAACCTTCTGCCGAATCTTTTTTCACATATTTTTTCAATTTAGACACAGAACAAACTCTACAATTAACGTTTACAGAATTTGCACCTATATAGAGATCTTTAATTTCAACCGTAGAGGGAAGATTGAATTCTAAACTCACACCCAGGTCGGCTGCTACCAAATAAGCAGCACCTGTGTCAGTTAGGTAACCACTTCCAATTTTTTTCTTCTTTTCTTGAATTAAAGAAATAATATCATCTCTAGTTAAACCTGAAGTCTTTTTTAATATTTCTTCTATTATACTATTTAGGTTACGCATCAGTTTAACACATAATCTAAGGAAAATGGGGTATATATTTGAATTGGGGTAAAATATTTTCAACAAATAAACATAACAAAAAACGCAAAAAATAATAATACAAGTATAAACAATATAATTGCACCCTTTTTTACATATGATAGAATAGCATTTAAGAAAATTGAGTAAGTATTAATTTGATTTCGACCTAAAATTTTCAGATTAGATAATATGTAATAGGTTTTAAAAAAACAGTCTTGGAAATCGGTTGTAAGTTCATTTGCTATACTTGCGAGCCTTGATACAATATAGTTGCAATCAGATAATTCGCCTAACGCATAATAGCCCTTTTCTGATAGCATTTTGCCTGAGGAAAAATGCGAATCTGTTGTACACATTTCTATTAAAGATAGCCCTTTTTTCTGTAATTCTTTTTCTAAAATTAGTCTTAAATTTGGTACAGAATTGTTAGAGTCTATTGAATAAATTATGTAAGGGAATTTATCAATTAGAAGTGCAAGACAGGAAATTCCACCAGGTCCAACTTCTTTAAATTCAGACAAATATTTTTGAGTAAAATTATATTTAAAAGGATGTAATGGCGATTTTTTTAACTTTTCAATTAGCTCATCTAGACAAGATTTTAAATCTTCTATATCTTCTTTGTTTGGGATAGGCCCTAAAGCATTGTGCGCATCAACTAATATAATCTTCTTTATACCATTAACTTCTAGCCTTTTGACATATTCACAGATTTCCGTTGGAAGATCCTCCATTCCATAGGGTGCAAAGGTTATGAAAACCAAAATTATATCAGCAAACTTTAATCCAGTTACAGTAACTTTATTCTTACTTATCTTAATTGGTTTACTGCAAAGTGAACCTTGAGAAATAAGGTAAAGATCATTTAATGAATTAAGATAACGTTCTGTTTGAATTTTTGAGGGCAAATTAACTTCATGTGATGAAGGGCTATGGAAAACCATTGAGCTAATGTTCTGTAACTTGTAGAAGTTTATTATTTCATAAGGTAAATTATAACTGCCAATTGGAGAGAAGGGGCCAGGATGAATGCCAGGTACAACTAATGATACCTTTTTCTTATAATTTATCAAAGTAATTTTATATGTTTCAATTTTTGATTCAACACTATTTTTTTCCAATAAATTTTCTAGGGGAGTAGGATCAGAACCAACCCATGCATATAAGTATGAAGATAAGATTTTAAATGAACCAAATCTGAGCAAGGATAAACCCACAGCCTCAATAGACTTGATATAAATTGAGAAGAATATGGATAAAATTAAATTTATTGCCAAAACAATTATAATAGAGTTGGGGCTTATAGTTCTAAAATATAACAATAAAAATGTAGTAATAGAAAGAGGTAAAATCAGTGAATGCGCAAAGGAATAAAAATATTTTTGATAAAACACAGCATATAATATAAAATAACGCAAATTAAACGTGAAAAACACCCAAAACATAAACATTTTTAAAAAAGTGTCAAAATCAAACCATTTTAAGAAGATAATAATTAGTGATAAAAGGGAGAATAATAGCAAAGGAGAGAGTTGAAAAAGAATTGCAAAAAGTATACGTCTCAATGAAGAAATAGGAGAAAAAGATGTTAAAAGTGTATCAATATAAGAAACGATTAAAATTGTAGCCAAAAAGCTTAGAAAAACAAATAGCCACAACTTCAGATCAATGTAATAATAGAATGGTAGAGATAAAATTGTACTTGAGATGATCAATAAGAGTAATCCTGATTTTAATGAAGGAAACCTAAAGAGTTTTTTATAATGATTTGCAATTTGTGTAGTAGAATCATCGACCATTTAATGCACCAAAATAAAATAGAAATATTATGGAGGAACAAATATTAGGAGCATTATTGAAAAAACAACAAGAGATAAAGCTAACGCAAGAACAAGGGCGGGCTTAATTTTTATCCCATGGGTTTCATCTTCAAAGAATCTAAGCAACCCTGCACTTGAAGCAGGCATAGGTGCGGATGATTTCTTTTTCTTGGAACTCATACATAGGAGAGGTATATTTACAGCTTTAAAAATTTTTAATTAAAATTTTAATTACTACCCTTTCTTTTGTAGAATGGTATGAGCGCAAATAAAAAACTATATGATGAAATATTTAGATTACTTTACGAACATCATAAATGGTTCTCAGAAAGTTTACCTTTAATAGCAAGTGAAAATGTTCCAAGTCCTGGTGTTAGGGA
>JACVJA010000178.1 GCA_015661035.1 Candidatus Calidifonticultor daggyaiensis
TTTTAATTAACAGCAGCTAAATCACGTTTACGAATCTTCCTTAAAAATAAATAAAAAACAGAACTCAATTCATGTATTTCATTTTTGTTTAGTATAGTACCAATAAAGTAGTAAATTCCAAATCCTAATAAAGGTAGAACTATTAGTTTAAGCCAATTACTATCAATGAAATAACTTACGACTACCAATATTATTAAAATAATAATATTATTTAGTAATATCGGTATTATATCTTTAATTTGTTTTAATAAGTTATAATTAAATAATTTCCTTGAAAAATATGAAGTAATGGTCACTCCACAAAATGCTTCTAAAACGATAGCAATCACTATCCCGATTAAATTCATATTTGAAAAAAACCAAACAAGAAACAACAGAGCAATTTTTCTAAAAATCGTACTATAGAAAATATAATTTGATTTCCCTTTAATGTATAAAATGTTTTCATTAATTGATTCAAAGGGCATTGTCAGAGCAGAAAAACATAATAATTGCAGAATAATTACAGAGTCGATCCATTTTTCAGTTAATAATATATTAATTAACGGATTTGCGATTAAAGCCAGTATAAGATAAATAGGAAACAAAATAAACGCCAATAGCGATAAGATTTGTTTATAAGACTTTAACAACTTTTCATCATCATCCTGAATATGACTTAGGGCAGGGAAAAAAATACCCATGGATGAACTTCTTATAAATCTATCTGGGAGTTCATAGAACTGTTTTGCACGGGTAAAATACCCAAGGCTTTGTGCACTATAAAATTTACCTATTAAAATCGAATAAATATTAGAAAAAAAAGTTGTAAATAGTGATGTTGCTAATATTTTTGTTCCAAAATTCGAGAGTTCGCGAAATGATTTTCCGGAAAAAACAAATGAAGGTTTCCATTTGCTACTAATCCACCAACCAAAATTTAACATAACTGATTGAATTAATGATTTACCAACCAGAGCCCAAACTCCAAATCCCCAAATAGCTAAAATAACCGCAAGAATACTACTTCCAACAAAGGCAATAATGTAAACTTTATTCAATTTATTATACTCTAAATTTTTATTAAGATATTTACCTTGTATTGAACCAAATGCATCAATAATTATTACGATACTGATAACTTTGGTTAAAGGGATAAGCCGCAAATCATTATAAAAATTTGCAATTAATGGTGATAAAAAAAATAATAGAAAATAAAATAAAAGTGCAACTAATAAATTGTACCAGAAAACGGTGGAATAATCAAGATTAGTTGGTTCTTTTTTCCTTAAAATTGCTGTCCCTAAACCACTATCCACAAATGTTTGAGAAAGAGCAACGAATATGGCTAACATACCTGTTAAACCATAATCCTGTGGTGTTAGAATTCTTGCTAAAACAATTCCAAATATAAACTGCAAAGCTTGTGTAAGAATGCTAGTAAAAAAACCATAAATAATACCTAATTGAGTTTTTTCTTTTAATTGTTCCACAAATTATGATTAAAGTACCTTATCAAATATGATATTTAGTTAATCGGAATATTATTTTTTTGATTATTGCCGAAAAAAAAGTAAAAAAATAAAATGGATATTTTAATGAAATTTTTATAAACTTTAATCTGGTCTTTTTATCTATACCTCTCATTAATAATGTGCGATTAAACTTTTCCAATAATATCCATTTTTCTTTGAACTTTAAATTATTATTTAGTTCCAGTTTTGTTTTGATTACATCTAAAACCGCTGCTGGTATTACTGTTCTAAAATATGTATTACCTTTTTTTGATATACCACCGGGGTGAGAACGATATGCCGATGTTGCTTCTTTCAGATAATGAACTTTTGAACGCATTGCAATGTGGAGCCACAGCCAATAATCAAAAACAAATGTCAATTTTTCAGTAATTGCCCGATTTGCAATCTCTCTAACCAAGTCTCCTCTTGCACAAACCGAACAGGTAACAATAAAGGCTCTTTTTGTTAATAAATAGTAAAAAACGTCTCCATCAGGTTTAGTTTCATCTGAAAAGTATATAACTTTATTTTCATTATCAACAACAATAACGTTAGTATGTACTAATCCATAATCCGGATTTGCTTCTAAAAAATCCACCTGTTTTTGGAGTTTGTATGGGTCTATCCAATAGTCATCACCTTCTAAAAAAGCAATATATTCACCATTACATAGTCTAAAAGTATCTATAAAGTTTTGAATTGCTCCTTTATTAGTTTCCTGCAAAAGTAATTTAATTTTATCAGAATGTCTTGATTTATATTCTAAAATAATTTCTCTTGTTCTGTCTGTTGAGCAATCTTCTCCAATTACAATTTCAAATTCAAAGTTTGTTTTTTGCTTAAGGACACTATCAATTGCTTGTGTAATATACTTTTCGTGGTTGTAGGTGATCATTAAAACAGAAACTAAAATATTATTGGATTTCATAGACCATTATTATCGTTTCGGATTTCTCATCTGTTTTTTTGTATCCAAATTTTTTATATAAATTTATGGCAGGTTCATTGTTTTTACCTACTTCAAGTTTTATAAATTTAAAGTTTTTTTCCTTAGCGATTTTTATAGCTTTTTCCATTAGAATACTACTATAACCCAAACCTCTAAAATCTTTAAGTAAACAAATTGATGATATGTAAGCTTCTTTTGCAAATGTATCATTACAATAAATAGCTAGTATTCCAACTACCATTTCTCCTTTGTGTAAAGAGATAATTTTGGATTTTTTGAACAATTTATTACAATATTCAACGATGTTAACCCTAGATGATAATTTAGGGATGAAGTCATCATCACATTTTATATGGATTGAGATTAGTTCATCTAGTGTAATACTATCGTTTTTTATTGTTATACCCTTAAATGAGTTCATATTCATTTAGCATACTTTTAATCTCTTCTTTTGAATTAAACATCATAACATCAATGATTGATAAGTTGGGTACAAATTCATAATTGAATTGTTTATAAACGATATCTTTAGTTTTTAGGAATTTTAATTCAATTCCACTTATTGAAAAATCTTTCTTATCATACAATTTCAAACCTCCAATTGGGTTCACATAAATTTCTGCACCAAGTTTTTTACATATTTCCTTAACTTTTGCGGCGGACTTTAAATTATGTTCAATTTCAATAGATGATGAAATTCGAAATTTTGTTCGGATTGATAAATATTCAGCTGTTGATTTTAGAGAATTATATATGAAATCAAATAGATTATAATTATTATAATTAAAACAACTCTCAACTAAACTAAAACACTCATTGAAATACGGTGCCTTTCTATAAACCTCTTTAATTTTATTTAAGATTTTTTGTTTATCTTTTGTAAAGTTGGCTGAGATTTTTCTATCAATAATATTTTTGTGATCCGAATCGCTTTGAAGAGGTAAAGTAAAATATTCAGCCTTTCCGTTAACGAGAATTCTGTTTCTGTTGATCCAGCCTTTTTTTGTGTATTTAATATTATCGTAAATGACCATAACATCAACCAAATTCATTAATTGAAAATAACCAATATAAGGAAAAAAATACGGTTGCATTATCGCGAGTTTCATTTCTTTTTATATTTAGTAATTAGATTACAAATTTTAATAATTTTATTTATTTCCAAACCACCATAAATAGGTAAGCACAATACCTTTTCAGCTATTTTGTTCGCAACAGGAAGATTTTCTTTAGCAGCACTTGGTAAGCTTCTGTATGTAGGCATATTGCTTATCAATGGATAAAAGTATCTTCTTGCAACAATATTATTTTTTCTGAGTTCATAATAAACTTCTTCTCTTCCAACACCAAATTCTGCCTGATCTATAAGGATAGGGAAGTAAGAGTAATTATGTTTATAATCATCGAAAAAATTAAACAATTTTATTCCTTTAAAATTACCAAGTAATTCAAAGTATTTTTCAGCAACTTTTTTTCTTTTCTCAATTTCTTCTTCAACAATTTCAAGACTAAGTAAACCCATAACGCTCTGGAACTCATTCATTTTTCCGTTTATGCCTGGAGCAATTACAGTTACTTCATCAGCAAAACCAAAATTTTTAAGATAGTCTATTCTTTTTTTAAGTTTTTCATCCTTTGAAATTATAGCTCCTCCTTCAAAAGTTGTAAATAGTTTGGTTGCATGGAAACTTAGTATAGACATATCACCCTCTAATAATAAATTTCGATCATTCATCTTTACGCCAAAAGCATGTGCCGCATCATAAATAACCTTTAATCCATATTTATCAGCAATTTCTTGTATTTTTTTTGTATTACAAGGGTGACCATAAACATGCACTGGCAAAATAGCAGTTGTTTTAGGAGTGATAAGTGATTCAATCTTATCGGGGTCAATGTTCAGCGTCTTCTCTTCAATGTCACAAAATACCGGAGTTATATTATTCCATTTTAGCGCATGGGTTGTCGCAACAAAACTAAATGGAGTGGTAATAACCTCACCGGTTATACGTAATGCCTGTAACCCTACAACAAGAGCCAAAGTAGCATTAGTGAATAAATTTACATACTCAACCTCCAGGTACCTTGATAATTCTTTTTCA
>JACVJA010000179.1 GCA_015661035.1 Candidatus Calidifonticultor daggyaiensis
ATTTTTGAAAATTTTAATGGTATTATTTTAATTAATAAAGAAAAAGGCATTTCATCATATGATGAAATAAGAAATTTAAAGAAAAATTTTTTTTTAAAAAAAATTGGACATGCAGGTACACTGGATCCATTAGCCACAGGTGTTTTAATCCTACTAATTAATAAGGCAACTAAAAAGTTTTCAGAAATTCTTAAATTAAGAAAGGAATATATAGCAAATATAAAGCTTGGTTTTGTTACAGATACTTGGGATATAGAAGGTAGTGTAGTTAGTTTTAATTCTAGGGTCTTAAATTTTACAAGAAAAGATTTTTTAAATATTTTAAATTCTTTTATTGGTGATTTTTATCAGATACCCCCAACTTATTCAGCCAAAAAAATTGCTGGAAAACCAGCATATTATTATTTAAGAAAAAATCAAACAGATAAAGAAGTGATTTTAAGTAGTTCTTTAGTAAAAATCTATAATATTGAATTACTTCAATTTACAAATGATAGTATTTTAATAAAAGTTTTGTGTAGTTCTGGGACTTATATAAGATCTTTAGCATTTGAAATTGGTAAAAAATTAGGGTGTGGAGCTGTTCTTTCAGAGTTAATTCGAACAAAAATTGGTAATTTTTCAATTGACGATTGTATTAAAACAAAGAATTTAATTAATGAGTTAACTGAAAAAGAAGTTATAAATTTTATAGAAAAAAGTAAGTATTATAATAAGAGCATAATAAATTTAGAAGATTTAAACAAGTTTTTATTAAGCTAATTCGCAAATTAAATAATAATTTTAAAAAGAAATCACCTAAAATTCTATAATAGGGATAAAAGAAAGCTTTTTCTATAATTATCCTGTCCTGTAAATTTATTTTTTTATAAAATACTAGATGCTAACTGTTAAAAAATTCTATTGTAATTTGTTTGAATTTAACTAAAATATAATAGTTTTAAAGTGTTTCTATTATAGTTTTGTTTTATAACAATACTATATTTATATTTAATTATATGAGGTTTTACTCTAATAAAATGTTTTAGAAATTTTAATAGTTAAAAATCTTAATAATTATGAGTGAATATAAATTAAATGGCTGAAACAAAAAGTAGAGTTTTAAAACTTGAAAACATTAAAAGTGGTTTTTTTGAAAATAAAAAAATATTTGCAGTAATAGGCTTTTTTGACGGTGTACATATAGCTCATAGAATGATTATTTCGGGTTGCATTGAAAATGCTAGGGCAAAAAACGGATTATCTTTAGCTTTTACATTTGATAACCCTCCGGCAAATATTATAAAAGGTAAAATTGATAAAAAATTAATTACATCTTTTAGTGATAAAATTAAATTGCTAAAAGAAACAGGTCTTGATTTTATTGTTATTGCAAAATTTAACAAGGGTTTTTCACAGCTTTCTCCTTTAGAGTTTTGTAAAGAAATATTATTACAAAAGTTAAATGTTAGTGAAATTTTTGTTGGCAGGGATTTTAAATTTGGACGCAATGCAAGTGGTGATGTTAAATTTCTTGAAGATTTTTTTAATGAAAAAACTATAAAAGTAAATGTAGTTGACCCTATAAAAATTAATAATATTAAGGTTTCTAGCACAGAAATTAGAAAGTTTTATTTGTCAGGTGATATTGATAAGATAATTATTTTTTTAGGCCGTTTGCCTTCCATAAAAGGCACTGTTGTTCATGGAGATAAAAGAGGCAGATTGCTGGGTTATCCAACCGCAAATATTGATATTTTTGAAAAATATATTGCTTTAAAAGATGGGGTATATGTAGGTTTGGTTAAGTTGTTAAATAAAGCATTAAGAAATTTAATTTTAGTTAAACCTTTAAATTTAAATAATGAGATAAACAAAAGATTGAATAGTTATCTTAATACAAAAATTAACAAAAAGATTGATTTAAAAATAAATGACGTTGGGTATCCTTCAATAATAAATATTGGAAACAACCCAACATTTAATGGTAAAAGGAAATGGGTAGAAGCACATATTTTAAATTTTAATAATGATATTTATGGAAAAAGAATTGAAATATCTTTTATTAAAAGGTTAAGAGATGAAATAATTTTTAAAAATAAGAGTGATTTAATAAACCAAATTAAAAAAGATTTATCGGAAGTTAAAAAATTTTTTAATAGTTTTAGCTAGTTTTTAATAATAATTTACCAAAAATAGAAAAAATAATTAAAAATCTAAGAGTTTACCGATAATTTTGCACTATAAAAAATTAATATTAATATTTTAAGATAGTTAATTATTCATTAAAAAAAGTAATAATTTTATTTTTATGTTTAGATTCTATTTGGAGGCTAATAAATAAAATTATTAAATTGTAATAGCTATTTAGTTATGATAAATTATTGATAGTTTGTTGGTTTAAATTATAAAAGTATAAAATGAATTTGTTAATATTTATTAATGTTTTTTATAAATATTTTAACGGGTTATTTTTGATATAATAACAATTTTTATTTATTGATTAATTATTGTTAATTTATTCGTGTTCTATTTGAAGGAGGTGACAAGCAAATAATGTTAAAAGAAGATAAGCAGGCAATAATTGAAAAATTTAGACTTCATGAGAATGATACGGGGTCTGCTGCAGTTCAGGTGGCAATTATGACTTCAAGAATTAATGCTTTAAACGAGCATTTAAAATTAAATAAAAAAGATAATCACTCAAGAAGAGGTCTAGTAATGCTTGTTGGTAAAAGAAAAAGATTACTGGAATATATAAAAAACAATGATCTTGAAGGTTATAGAAAGTTAATAAAAGAGCTCGGATTAAGAAAATAAGGAGGTTGGTTGTTTAATTGGAAATTGGCAAAGAAAAAACTTTTGAATTAGATGTTGGTGGTAAAAAAATAATTTTTAAGACAGGTAAGCTTGCTAATCAAGCAAATGGAGCAGTTTTAATTCAGTCTGGTGGCAATGGTATTCTTGTTACAGCTACAATGAACGAGAATTTTCAAGAAGGAATAGATTTTTTCCCATTAATAGTTGATGTGGAAGAAAGAATGTATGCTGCTGGAAAAATACCTGGTGGATTTTTTAAACGAGAGGGGAGAGCTTCAGATAAAGCAATTCTTATTTCAAGGTTAACAGATAGACCATTAAGGCCTGTTTTTGATAAAAATTTAAGAAACGAAGTGCAAATTATAGCTACTGTTTTATCAGTAGACCAGATTTATCCTTATGATGTATTAGTTATGAACGGTGCATCATGTGCATTATATATTTCTGATATACCTTTTAATGAGCCTATAGGTGCAGTTAGGGTAGGTTTTATTGATAATGATTGGTGCATTAATCCTTCTTATGAAGATCTAAAAAAAAGCAACATTGATATAGTTATTGCAGGTACTGAGAATGCAGTTTTAATGGTTGAGGCTAAATGCAAAGAGGCTACTGAAGAAGAAGTTTTAAATGCAGTTAATGCCGCAATTCCAGAAATAAAAAAGATAATCCAAGCTCAAAAAGACTTTAGACAAATAGTTGGCGTTCCGAAGAAAGATGCAAAGCTTTTTGTGTTAAATGAAGAAGTAAAAGAAAAGGTTTATAAGTTAGCAAAGGATAAAATACAAGAAAAAATAAATAATGTAATAAGTTTTGCAAGTAAAAATGAACTTGAAAAAAATACTTTATTAAATGTTGGTAAAAAAGGATATCTATCTTACGAGCTAGATTTAATTGAAGATGAAATTAAAGAAATCCTGTCATTGCAATACCCTGAAGATATTTTAAGTATAGAAATGGTGTTAAAAGATCTGGAAAGAGAACTTGTGCGAAAAATGATTTTGGAAAATAAAGTAAGACCAGATGGAAGAAAACCGGATGAAATTAGACCAATAAAATGTGAAGTTGGACTTTTTCCAGATACTACTCATGGAACAGGTTTATTTACTAGAGGTAAAACACAAGCTTTATCAATATTAGCTTTAGGTTCGATAAGAGAAGCGCAAAAGATTGATAGTTTGGAAGAAATTGAATTTAAGAGATATATGCATCATTATAATTTCCCCCCTTTTTCAACTGGTGATACTGCCCCGCTTCGCGGTCCAAAAAGAAGAGAAATTGGCCATGGAGCATTAGCTGAAAGAGCGCTTGAGCCTATGATACCTGATGAAGAAAAGTTTCCTTATGCAATAAGATTGGTATCAGAAATTTTAGAATCAAATGGTTCAACATCAATGGCAAGTGTATGCGGCAGTACATTGGCATTAATGGATGGCGGTGTACCAATACTAAATCCTGTTTCTGGTATTGCTATGGGCTTAGTTAAAGGGGATGATGAAAGATTTGTAGTTTTATCAGATATTCAAGGAATTGAGGATTTTTACGGGGATATGGATTTTAAAGTTGCTGGAACTAAAAATGGCATAACAGCTTTACAAATGGATATAAAAATAAAGGGAATTAGTTTAGATATAATGCAAAAGGCTCTTTATCAGGCAAGAGAGGGAAGACTTTATATTTTGAGTAAAATGCTGGAGGTCATACCTGCCCCAAGAAGCAATTTATCAAAAATTGCACCAAAAATTAT
>JACVJA010000180.1 GCA_015661035.1 Candidatus Calidifonticultor daggyaiensis
AATTTCTCATCTATTTTTAGCTGTTCATTTGATTTTACACATTTATTATTATATTTATAATCGTTTAATAACTGATTATTTTTAAGTTTTGCAATATTCTGTAAGGAGTCATAAAAAGCTTCGCACCTTGTAATAACACCAGCTCCAGCAGTATGTTCGTCTATTTCAATTTTTAAAAATGGTCTATCTATTTCTCTTTCAAAATACTGTATTATAAAAGACTCAGGTCCGCAGCCAAAATTAGTAATATATACAGGGTAAAGTCTCTTATCATTCTTTATTATTTCTACTGCACTTAAAATCCTATCACCAAACTCCCAGTACATGTTAGGCCAATCAGAGAATAAATCAATTTCATCTACAGGTAAAAAATCGAGCGGTATCGCTTGTATTCCAATGTCCCTTAATTTACCAGGTATATCCATACAAATATTTGCATCGCAGCTATTATAAGGCCTACTGATTATTATAACTGCTGGTTTATTACTATCTAAACTTTCAAAAGTTTCTTTACCTTTTTCTCTTAATTTCCTATAAAACAGTTCTTGAGCTTTAAAAGCATACTCGGTAGCTTTCTTAATTTGAGAAGTATCTTTTCCAAGTTTGCTGCCGAGCTCTATTAGCTGTTTATTTTTTAAAAATTCTCTATAGCTAAAATTAATTATAGGGTCAAGTATTATTCCAGGATCAATTTCTACTGAAGATTTGACAAATGATGAAATTCCTTGTACAAATGGACACGGGTAGCTGCCTGTTCTTGAGCCGTCAATTCTGTTTTCTGGGCAAGGCATATCTCTAATGCTTGGAATAAATAAATAGTCTATTCCTTTATCTAATAAATTTTTTACATGTCCTAAAACGACTTTCATAGGAAAGCAGGTTTCTGCTACCACTAAAGATAAACCGTCATTAATAATTTTTTTATTTGTTTTATCAGAAAAGACAACTTCAAAACCTAACTGATCAAAAAAAGCCTGCCAAAATGGATAAAATTCATATGTTAACATTGTAAATGGTATTCCAATCTTTTTTCTTGTATAAAGCTTTTCAGAGAAAATTTTTTCATTACCAATTGTCTTTTTATCTAGCCTATTATTAACTTTATTACTTGGATTATTATTTAAATTATTATTTAGCATACTTTTAACTTCTGGTTTAGTAAAATTAATAGAATTCTTATAGGCATTTAATAGTATTTTTTCTCTTTCAAAGAATAAATCAGGGAGCTTTTCTTTCTGTGATTCCTTTTTTTCATATTTTTCGCACCTTCCTCCATAAAACAAGGGCTTATTATTATCAATTGTTACTTTTTTTATTTCACAAATATTAGGACACCCATGACATTCAAATGAACTTTGACTATATTTAATATTTTTTATTTTTTCAAATCCCCTAAACTTTGTTTGGCAAGTGTTGCTTTCTAAAGCTTTTATTGCAGTACCAATTGCCCCAGTAACTTCATGGTTTTCAGGAACAATTATTTTTTTACCTAAATAATTTTCAAATGCAGCAACAACAGCTTTATTAAAAGCAACAGCTCCTTGAAAAAATATTTTGTTGCCTATTTTTTTTCGCCCAACAACTCTATTTATATAATTAATTGCAATGGAATAAGCTAGGCCTGCAAGGATGTCTTCTATACTTGCACCTTTTTGATAATGAGAATAAACATTTGTTTCCATAAAAACTGTACACCTTTCACCTAAATTTAAAGGTGAAGATGTACTGAGAGCTATATCTCCAAAATCTTGAATCTTTATATCAAATCTTTCTGCTTGCTCCTCTAAAAAAGAACCCGTTCCAGCAGCGCAAATTTTATTCATTTCAAAATCAACTACTACTCCATCTTGAAGTGAAATATATTTAGAATCCTGCCCACCAATCTCAAAAATTGTATCAACATTACTATCAATGTCAGCAGCAGCGGTTGCCTGTGCAGTTATTTCATTTATAATTATATCTGCTCCTACAAGATCACCAATTAAGTACCTACCAGAACCAGTGGTTCCAACTGCTTTAACATTTATTTTATCCCCAACATTATCTCCAATAATCTCTATACCCTTTCTAACAGCTTCAATTGGCCTGCCTGCAGTTCTTAAATAAACTTTATATATTAACTTTTTATTAGAATCAATTGCAACAACATTTGTACTGATAGACCCTACGTCTATACCTATGTAAGCATCTACTTTATTTTCTGCTTTCGCAAAATCATAAGGTTTTTGATTGCCTTGAGGAAGTATTGATTTTTCTATTATTAAAGGCTTAAATACCTCTTTTTTATATTTATAATCTTTTAGATAAATGCTTAAAGTATTTTTTATTTCATTTAAATCTTGAGTATTATTTTTTTTAAAATCTTCCATTGAAGATAAAGCAGCACCTATAGCACCATAAGACTCTTGAAACTTAGGAATAACAACATCCATTTTTAAAATAGTTTCAAATGCTTTAACCATTGCTTTATTAAAAGAAACACCACCGCAAAACATTACTGGTGGAAAAATATTTTTCCCTCTTATAATTCCAGATTTAAAACTTCTAGCCATAGCAAAACACAAACCTAAAGCTATATCTTCATCTTTAGCTGCTTCTTGTTGCAGATGAATCATATCTGATTTTGCAAAAACACTACATCTGCCAGCAATTGAAGAAGGATTAGAAGATTTTAGTGCTAGTTCAGCAAATTTTTCAATAGTTAAATTAAACCTTGACGCTTGTTGATCCAAAAATGACCCAGTGCCAGCAGCACAAAGTTCATTCATAGAATAATCACCAGCATCCAAATCAATAAATTTTGAATCCTGGCCTCCAATTTCTATCACAGACTTTATTTGAGGGTTAAGATATTTAACTGAGGTTATAATTGCCTCAATTTCATTTACAAATTTTGCTTTAATAATTGGCGCTATGTATTTCCCACCAGAACCTGTGAAAGATAAACCATAAATATTATGTTTTTTTAAAATTAAGCTTTCAATATCTTTAAGTATTACTTTTAGAGGCTCCCCAAAATGCCTTGTATAGGGTAACACTTCAATAATATTTTTTTCTTCATCAATTAATACACGATTTACACTTATTGCCCCTATATCATACCCAATAATACATTTGATATTTTTCAAAGCTTAAAATCCTTTCAACCTTAAATATAAAGATAATAAAACCGTAATAAAAACGATAATAAAACAATAATACAGTTTTTTCTGTAAAATAAAATGTAAGCAAACTTAAAAATTATAAAAGATAATAAATTAAAAAAAAACCACATAAGATATAACATATAATACTAGAAATTAAATTATCTAACTACAATTATAAGTTATTAATTTACTTTTTATTTTTGTTCTTATTATTAATTTATTCGTTTAATTATTATAAAATTTAAAGTATTATAAGAAAATAAGCAATATTTTAAAAGATTTTGAAAGGAGTTTTATGCCAATTGTAACAATTGAGCTTCTTGAAGGAAGAAATATTGAACAAAAAAGAGAGATTGCAAAAAAAATTACAGAGGTTTTTACAGAAGTAATTAAAGTTAATCCGGAAACAGTACAAATTATTTTTCATAATATGAAAAAAGAAGATTATGCACTTGGAGGTAAATTATTTATAGATAAAGCTTAACTCAAACTTCTGCTATTTCTAAATTGACATTTAGTTTTTTAAGAAATTTCAAATATTTTTCATTAATATTTGAATCAGTAATAATTACATCAAAATCCGAAATAGAACAAAATTTATATAAACCTACTATGTTAAATTTACTGCTGTCAAAAATTAAAAATTTCTTTCGCCCGCTTTTTAAAAATAATTCTTTAATTCTGCCTTCCTCAATACTAGGATCGCTTAAAATACCGTCTTCAGTAATTCCCTTTGTTGTAATAAAAACTTTATCAACCAAAATATCTTTTAGAGTCTTTTCCGCTAAAACTCCTACAGAAGAGTAGGTTTCATATCTTACAGAGCCTCCGATTGCAATAACTTCTATATCCAGATTTTTCTTAAGCTCAAGCTGTGACACTATATTGTTTGTAATCACTGTAATACCTTTAAGTCCAGCATTATTTATTTCTTTTACTAAATAATAACCAGTTGTTCCAGCATCTATAATAATTGAATCTCCAGGATTTATATGTTGAACAGCACTCTTTGCAATAGCTTTTTTTTCTCGACTATATTGTTTTAATCTTTTTGCAAAACTTGTAACACTTGAGACTAGAAAATCATTTATTTTTATCGCTCCACCAATTGTTTTTTTTAAGTAGCCTTCATCTTCTAATGAATTTAAATCTCTGTATATTGTCATTTCAGAAACTTTAAATTCTTTTGCAAGATATTCTATGGAGACTTTTTCAAGTTCATTTATAATTTCTATAATTTTATGCCTACGCTCTTTTGTTTTCATAAATTAACTAAAAACTTATTCTTTATAATTAAACAAATTTTAATTATTTTAAAATTATTATAAAGTTTAAACTTACAATTTTTAAT
>JACVJA010000181.1 GCA_015661035.1 Candidatus Calidifonticultor daggyaiensis
TCGTATTAAAGCAAAAAGTGATGAGCTTTTTTCATGCAGCAGGTGTGGAAGCTGTCTTGCGTTTTGCCCTATTTATAAAACTACTCTTGATGAAGGCTTTTCACCAAGAGGAAAACTAAGTTTAATAGAGGCTGCTGCAAATAATAAAATAGGTTTATCTGAAAAACTTTCAAATAAAATTTATACCTGCACTTTGTGTAATTTCTGTACTAAAGAATGCCCAAGCGGAGTTAAGGTAAATGAAATTTTTAAAACAATAAGGCAGGATTTAACAGATAAAAAAGCATATCCTGAAATTCTTAATATTTTAAAAGAAAAAATTAAGAAAGCATATAATGTGACTTTTGACACAAATGAAGGAAGGCTTGATTGGTTAAAGCAAGTTCCTGATGTTAATATTGACGAGTTTGTAAGAAAAAAGGCTGAAGTTGTTTATTTTGCTGGATGTGTAGCATCTTTTTCACCTCGTTCATTTTCAATACCTCGTGCAATTGTTAAGATTTTAAAAAAAGCTGGTGTTGATTTTACTTTGCTTGGAGACGATGAATGGTGCTGCGGCTTTCCGCTTTTAAGCTCTGGTATGTATTCAGAGATCAAATTTTTAGCAGAACATAATATAGAAAAAGTAAAAAGTGTTGGCGCTAAAATACTTGTTGCATCCTGTCCTTCTTGCTTTCATACTTTTAAATATGAATATGAAGATATTATTGGCCAAAAACTTGATTTTGAAATAATGCATATATCCCAATATTTATTAAAGTTATTAAAAGATGTTAAATTTAATAATAAGCTAAAGATTAATAAGCTGGATTTAAAAGTTACTTATCATGACCCTTGTGATTTAGGCAGAAACTCGGGAATATATGATGAACCTAGAGAATTAATTAAAAGCATACCTGGAGTTAGTCTTGTTGAAATGACATCAAATAGGCAGCAGGCTAACTGTTGTGGAGGTGGAGGTAATTTAGAATCTATTAATCCACAGTTAGCTTCAAAAATTGCAAGTTTAAGGGCTGATGATATAATCAAAAGTGGAGTTGATGCAGTAATATCAGCATGCCAACAATGTGAAAGAACAATAAGTACTTCGCTCAAAAAGAAAAAAAGCCAATTAACAAGCCAAGAAGGTAAATCTTTAAAGTCATACAATTTTTCAAATTTAAAAATAAATAATAATTTAACTGACTATAATACTGTTGAGTCAAAAGCGCCTAATAAAATAAAAGTTATGGATATTTCAGAGCTTCTTTTGGAAAGTATTGAATGCACTGAGAAAGCAGATGATTAAATTAATAATAGATGATAATGTTAATAATTATGCTAATAATAAATGATAATTGATAGTGAATATGATAATTTTATATGATGAGGTAATAAATTTATATGATGATGTAATCAATGTTAATGTTAAGTAAATTTTTAATAGTATATTTAATTTATTAGCTTATTTATTATACGGCTTATAATGTCATACAAAATTATACAAAAGTTTGTAATTTTATACAAAAGTTTATAATATTATCCCGTTTAAATTTTATTAATTCATTTAATTAAATAAATATCATAAATAGGGGCTTATCTTTAGGTTAGGAGGTTTTTATGGAAATAATGGGTTATAATTTACCAGATGATCTTTATTATGAAAAAAATCATTTTTGGGCTAAAGTTTTAGATGACGGCAATGTTTTATTTGGAGCAACAGATTTTTTCCAAAAACTTGCAGGCGAGATAGTATATATTGAATTACCGCTAAAAGGAGCTAAAGTAAAGCAAGGCCAGTCTATTTCTTCACTTGAGTCTGGAAAATGGGTTGGAAAAATATTTGCGCCTTTATCTGGTGAAATAATAGAGGTAAATGAAGAACTTGAAGATTCACCGGAACTTATAAACAGCTCACCTTATGAAGATGGTTGGATTGCAAAAATTAAGCCATCTGATTTAGAATCAGAGTTAAAGAATTTGCTAAAAACAGGTCCTGAACTACAAAGTTTTATTATGGAAGAATCTGAAAAGCATAAAAAATAACAAATTTATCGTTAGCTAACAGATAGATAATAAAATGAACAGCAAACTAAAAACACCTATTAAAATTAATATTGAGCCAATCGGTAAAAGAATTATTTTATATAAAGCGCAAAACGGTCTTAGTGCAATTCAAAATGCTGGTATTGGTATTAAATCAGTGTGCGGTGGGAAAGGCACTTGTGGAAAATGCAGAATTTTAATATTAGACAATAATGCTGGCAAAGCAAATGAAAGAGAAAAAAGCATTTTAAGTGAAGATGAAATAGAGCATGGTATAAGACTTGCTTGTCAGCAAATTTTTAATAAAGATTTAAATATCTATATACCAGCTTCTTCTTTAACAGAAGAGCAAAAGCTTCAAGTAACTGGTGCTGAAATATCAATTGAAGCTGACCCAATAATTAGAAAATACCATATAAAATTAAATCCTCCTAGTCTTTCAGATATGGCTTCTGATTATTCAAGAGTAAAAGATGAACTTTTACAACAATTTAATGTAAAAATTGACGACATTGATTTTGATGTTTTAAAACAGATGCCAAAAATATTAAGAGATAATGCCTGGGAAGCTACAGTTTCTGTTAGATTTAGTAAAAATATGCTTTCTGAAATAATTTTAGTAGAAGGAAAAGATACAACCAAACGTTCTTATGGCATTGCAGTTGATCTTGGCACTACAAAAATTGCTGTTTTACTGGTGGATTTGAATACTGGTGAAAATATTGATAAAGAAGGTGAAATGAATCCCCAAATAAGTTTTGGTGAGGATGTAATGAGTAGGATTAATTTTGCGATGCAAAGCGAAGAAAATCTTAAAAGAATTCAAAAAGTAGTAATTGAACAAATTAATAAAATAATAGAAACTCTTACTCAAAGAAATAGTATAAAGACTTCTGAAATACTTGAGTTAACTTTAGTCGGTAATACTGCAATGCATCACTTATTTTTAGGATTTGATGTTAGACAGCTTGGACTTTCACCTTTTGTCTCAGTTACAAGCAATAGTATTGATATTAAAGCTAAAAAGTTAGGAATTAATATATGTTTAGGTGGTTATATATACCTTTTACCTGTTGTTGCAGGTTTTGTTGGCTCTGATCATATTGCTATGATTGTTGCCTCAGGTATATACAACCAAAATGGCAATATTCTTGGAATTGATATTGGTACTAATACCGAAATTGTTTTAAAAACTAATAAGGGGCTTGAAAGTGTTTCAACTGCAAGCGGTCCTGCATTTGAGGGAGCTCACATAAAGTATGGAATGAGAGCTGCTCCAGGTGCAATTGAAAGAGTGATAATTGATAAAAAAACCTGCTTACCTAAAATACAAACAATTAATGATAAAAAACCTATTGGAATTTGCGGTTCTGGTATATTAGATGCAGTAGCAGAACTTTTAAAGGCAAAAATAATTAACAGGCGGGGAAAATTTGATAATCAAACAAGTTTAAATTGTCTTTGTAAAGATGACAAAGGAAATCTTCAGTATATTTTAGATCCTTCTTTTTATATAGGAAATGATGCTGGATGTAAAGATGATAAATTGAAAGAAAATACATTAGAATTTAAAGACATTAAATCTAATTTAAAAGAGCATTTAATAGATAATTTACAGGATAATTTGCAAGCCAATTTAAAAAATAATGCTCAGGGTAATTTGCAAAATAATTCACAAAATAATTTCCAAGATAAAATTTCTAGTATTAAAGAAAATGAAGAATTATTTTGTCCATGTAAAGAGGGCAAAGTTGCTATAACACAAAAGGATATAGTTGAGATTCAGCTAGCAAAAAGCGCAATAAGAACTGGTATAAATATTTTGCTTGAAAGTGCAGGGATTGATTTTACTAAAATAGACAAGATTATAATTGCTGGTGCTTTTGGTTCATATATTGACCCTAAAAATGTTATAGATATTGGTATGTTTCCACAAATAGATTTAAAAAAGGTTTTGCAGGTAGGGAATGCTGCAGCAATAGGTGCTAAAATGGTTCTTGTTTCAAAAAAACTAAGGTGTTTGGCTGAGGAAGTTGCAGATAAAGTTAAATATATCGAACTTACTGTTTTCCCTACTTTTAGTGATAATTTTGTTAAAAGCACTTTATTTCCTGATTTTTCTGAAATAGATTAAGAGTAAAATAGTTTAAAAATAAGTTTGAGGTTTTAAAAACTAAATAGAAAATTATGAGTATTGTTAATATTGCTAACATTATTAAAATTATTAAAATTAAGGCCTGTAATAAAACTTGTAATAAAAATAACAAAGACAAAAGGATTAGAAATTATAAAAATATTTTTGCAAAAATCTTTGTCTTAGTTTTTTGGGTTTTATTGTATTGCAGTCTTTCAGTTTATTTATTTTCATGTAATAAAGATTTAGCTGGGAGCGAGAAAATAAATGATAAAATAAGCTCTTTCAACAATATAATAAATGATAGAGAGAATAAAAATA
>JACVJA010000182.1 GCA_015661035.1 Candidatus Calidifonticultor daggyaiensis
TTCCTGATTCAAAGTTATCAAAAAACGAATAAGCCCCGAAATTTAAAGCGACGATGATCAGCAATGTTGAGCAAAAACTTACGAAAAATTTAAAACTCTTAACAGATGCCATATATAATATCCTCCTTTTAAAATTATACTTGGCTTTTTATGGTTAAAAACCTTACATAACTATGCTTTAAATTTTCCTTACTATAATTTTATTTCCCTCAACCTTTATTACTTCCACCTCACCTCCTTTAGACACAAATTCACCTTGAGTAATGACATCAAACTTATCATTACCAACCTTTATAATACCAGCAGGTCTTAACGGAGTAACAACAATTCCTTTCATTCCCAATAATTTGTCCAAATCTTCTGAACCTGATTTGAAACCTTCGTCTTTATGTATAGTAGTTTTAAGTATTAGCGAACCACCCATCTTTGTCCTTGGCATTAGCCAAAAAGCTAATGCACACAATGGTAGAAATATTCCGAAAGTTATTCCTGCGTAAATTATTGCAGTCTGAAATCCTTCCTTATAGCCAGCTAATATAAGACCACCGATCATCATAACACCGCCCAAAATACCAATAGGACCGAAACTTGGCAATATGAATATCTCGATAAAGATAAGTATGAATCCTATAGCAATTAGAATTATTGCCTCTATAATCATTCTAGTTGAAGCTCCTTTCAAACTGGGCGAACAATCACCTTTCCGCCTTCAACTTTCACAACTTCGATAGGGACGTTCTTATCAACATAAGAACCATCAGATATTACATTTACCCTTTCATTTTCGATCAATGCCACTCCAGCTGGTCTAAGTTGGCTGATAGTTATTCCATATTTTCCTTGCAAATCACTTTGAATTTCTGATGATATATAACCCTTTTCCCCGCTTTCTTCTGTCTCAAGAACAGTAGTTTTCCATAGTGAAGTTTTGGGCAGAAAATAGACCAAAAAACCTCCAAGAATAATCATTATTATCAGTGATTGACTGAGTGTTTGTATTGCCTCACTCCAGCTTCCTGTTTTTGTATCAATTGTAAATAGAAGACCGAAAAATATAAGGATTATTCCTGTTATTCCGATAATGCCAAACCCTGGTATGAGGAATATTTCAACTAATAGTAAACCCACACCAAAAAGGAATATTACAAGTCCAATACCAGCATCAATGCGAGCTATCATGTGTCCACCAAAAAATAGCGCAAGGCAAATTAGACCAATGGTTCCAGCTACTCCCCAACCAACTGTCTTAAACTCCATTATAATACCTAGTATTCCAAGAGCTAGCAATATGGAAGCGATCATAGGATTTGTTATAAAAACAGCTAATTTTTCAGGCAAAGTCATAAAAACCTTTTTTATTTCTGCTTTCGATAGGTTTGCTATAATTTTCCCTTTTGAAGCACCACTTTTATTCTTCTGTTCCAATACCTTTTTGCCGTTAATTTCCACTATGTTGAAATAGTTCAGAAGCTCTTCTATGGACTTTGATTTGACATCAGCAACTCCTAACTCTATTGCTTTATCTGTTGAAACGGTCAGCACATTACCTTTTGGGGAGATAACTTGCATGCTAACATTTTTCTTTTGGTTTTCTTCATATTCTTCCGGTGAAAGTGCCTTTATACCCCCATCTTCCATCTTTACCAGAACGATGTCTTTGTCAACCATTGCCGAAGCAACATCAGGATTCCTACCCTGTTTTTCAGCTATAGAATATATTTTACCTCGGACATAGGAAACCGTTTTTTCATTTGTCGGTATTGGTTGGGCATCACCGATGGTTCCTCCTGGAGCCATGGCAATTTTTTCGCATGAAAGGGTTATGATAGCACCTGCTGAGATTGCTTCGTTATTAACGAACGCTATTGTGGGCAATCCAGAATCGTCTATTATTTTAATTATATCGGTTGTTGCGTTAATTGCTCCGCCAGGCGTATGTATATCAAAAAGCAATACATCAGCCTTTTCCTTTTTTGCCTGGTCAACACCACGAGAAATGTACTCACGCAAACCGCCCCCAATAGCATTTCTTACCTGTATGACATAAACTTTTGGATTACTTTCATTTGCCAAAGTATTTACTAAAAAAAGAAGCATGAAAACAAAAATTATAGAAATCTTCATTTATTATGCTCACCCCTCGAAATATTAAATAAAAACATTAAATTAATTAAAAAACAAATATCTCTAAGACGTGACCTAATAGAAAAATGTTTAGTTAAACTAGCTGGCGTATTTTTTGGAATTATATATAATTCTTTTTATGCGTTACTCTACAAGACATGTAAGCTTATTCATTAAGAAATTTCGAAGATATTTTTACCTCAATATACCCTTAATATACACTCTACTATATAAGATTAAATTAGTCAAGATTTTATTCTGTTGAGCTTCATATAAATTTTCTGAAATATAAATCAATTGGCTTTTTGTAGTAAATATCTTACACTTTTCTATGGATGCCGAGCATGGAATCATAAGAAATATAAAACACAGGATATGCTTGAGTCTTTCGAAGAAGGATATGTTGTAGTATTTTGATAATCTAATTCTTCGCATTCAGAAATACATTAATATTTAATTATTTATATAATTCAATAATTTTATTTGTATATTCTTCAATTAAATTTTTAATTTTCTCTTTTTTAGAATTATTAATGTAATTAGTTTTATTTTCTAATAAATTATTTACAAAACTTTCAAATAATTTTTGTATATTTGTATTATTATTAATACAATATAATTTAAGTTTTCTATAAATATCTTCTTCCAATCTAAACCCAATAATTTTTTTCATAATAAACTCCTTTACATTTTTTTTTATTGACTTTTTTGTTAACATGTTGTATTATATTAAAAACAAGTAAACAAGATAACATAATTCAATACAATTATAAAGGAGAATTTTATGAAATACAAACAAAAAAATAAAGAAACTATAATACAAAAAATAAAATGGTATTTAATAATTAGTAAAATGGATGAAGATATATGTTGGGCAAAGATGGTTCATTGGGTTTATGATGGAGGTGGTTTATTTGAGTGTATTATGTTTCTTAGTAAAAAGTATAGAAAATTAATTTTTCCGGTTAATAAAAATTGTAATTATTGCGGTAAATGTAATAAAAAGGAGAATTAAAATGTATGATGAAAGAATTGAAACATTAAAAAACTTAAGACATCTTTGTTATAGATATTTAACACAAAAAGGTACAAATGATACTACATTAGATGATTATAAACTAAAACCAAATACTTTTGTTGATGCTGTTAATTCATTTATAAAAATCGATAATGTAATAGGTTTATTACAAACTGAAACAACAGCTGAAAAATATTTAAAAATAATGAAAAGTATTATGGAGGATGATAAAGATGAAAAAGATGTCATGCCCTTTTAAGAATTCTACTTGCGATGAAAAATGTGCAATATTTGATAACACATTGAATATATGTGCGATTTTAGGTCAACACATATCCAACGTACTTATTGGTGAAAGAATTTTTGATATTATTAATATGATTATTAAAAAGATAGCAAAGGAGAATAAAGATGAATACAATTAAACAAATAATAAAAGATATTAACAATTTAATATTTGATCTATTTGTTGATTACGATACTTATATGAAATGGAAGAAAAAAGTATTTGAAGATAACGATTTTTTTATTGATTATAAAAATTTAAATACGCTATTAAATTATTTAATTTACATAAAAAAATGCGTAAAGGCGAGCGAAAAAGCTCGCCAAATTTTATTTAATTATAATAATTTTGAAAATTTATATGAAATAGCAAAGCCTCGTTTAATTAAAATGTCTTCTATAAAACCAATGACTGACTTAATTCTTCTTGGTTGTCATTGTAAAAAGCCCTTTTTCTTTCAGGAATATGAAGAGAGGGATTATAGGGATTACGCATTATTAATGTATGTAAAAGTAATATCAGGTGGTGATTTTAATGAATTATGAACTTATGAATAATAGAAGAATAATTACACCTTATGAAAAAGTTTTAATAGTAAGATGGTTACGAAGATCAATTAATTTAGAAAATAAAAATTGTGCTTTTTGTAACAAAAATACAAATTTATGCATACATCACAAAGATGGAAATATATTTAATAATTATATGGATAATTTAGAATTTGTATGTCTCAGTTGCCATACTAGATATCATAGGCAAAGACACGATACTGGTTCATTATCAAAACTAAGTAAAATAACTATTTTATATATAAAAAATAGTAATATTCCAGTACGTTCTTTATTAAAATTAATAAAAATAAGTAGAGGATATTTTTATTGTATAAGAAATAAAATAAAAAATCCAAAAATTGTTAAGGCAAGCATTTATGATAAATTATCCAATTATATTAAATATAATTTATAAAATTTATATAAAAAAATTAAATTTAAGTTCAGGCGAAATATCAGTTATACA